>NZ_JBOEQF010000157.1:0-4957 GCF_050689315.1 Aerococcus sp. L_32 | reverse complement strand
TAAGTCGCTCCTTTACATCCTCCGCAATCCCACTATACAAATGAAATTGTATATCAGGATATTTTGTTTGTACATCTTTCACTACTTGAGCAATCAGACGCATACTCGCTGACTCACCGCCACCAATATAGACACTACCAGCGATGACACCATCCGGCTTGCGTATTTCAGATTCCGTACGGTCAAGTAATTCAATGATTTCGGATGC
Source organism: Aerococcus sp. L_32 (assembly GCF_050689315.1). Lineage (NCBI taxonomy): Bacteria > Bacillati > Bacillota > Bacilli > Lactobacillales > Aerococcaceae > Aerococcus > Aerococcus sp. L_32. Next base: position 4,749 of record NZ_JBOEQF010000157.1, on the reverse strand, counting down.
TCGTTTTTGTAAAAGCTGTCCGTCTGCAGTAAGAGATACTTTTCGGCTTCCACGAATCAACAATTGTTTACCTAAATCTTTTTCCAACTCTTTCATTTGTTTAGATAGAGTTGGCTGGGTGACATGCAAGGCTTCAGATGCCACAGTAAAATTCTCAGCTTTAGCAATAGCTACAAAATAACGTAAAGTACGCACATCCATTCTGAATCCTCCTAAAGTATCGTTATAACTTTTTGTTATAACAGTCCATAAACTATAACCATTTGTTATTTAAAAGTTTAGCTTCTATACTAGAAATAAGCAATGAAGAAGTATATAAAGGAGCGAACCGACATGGATTTAGAAACATATTTAGAAGAAGTGAAAAAGGGCAACCGCATTGAAGCTGATTCTCCAGCCCACCAAGTGATGCATCAGATGAGTCAGGAAGCATTAAAGATTACAATGCAAATCAATAATCAATATCATGAGCCAGCAAAACTACGCCAACTCATGTCAGACTTAACGGGTCAACAAATTGATAATAGCTTTACACTGTTTCCACCATTTTATACAGACTTTGGTAAAAATATTCATATTGGTAAAAATGTCTTTATCAATGCCGGATGTAAGTTCCAAGATCAAGGAGGTATTGAAATCGGGGATGGTGCTTTAATTGGTCATAATGTGGTCATGGCTACATTAAATCATGCAGAAGATCCGAGTGACCGTGGTTCAATGATACCTGGAAAAATTACCCTTGGTAAAAATGTGTGGATTGGGTCTAACGCCACTATTTTAGCTGGTACAACAATCGGAGATGGCGCGATTATTGCAGCCGGTGCAGTTGTAACAAAAGATGTACCAGCCAACACGGTTGTTGGTGGCGTTCCTGCAAAAGTGATTAAAAAAATACAGTAAGATAAAATACCAGTCAACTGAAAGATTTACTTCAGTTAACTGGTATTTTATGACCTCTTCACGTCAACTCTCACACCCTTTTTAAGTTGGGCTCGTTCCTCCAGAAAGGACTTCGTTTCAGATTGAGTTGTAGCTGACTTCGCCATCTACTGCCTTAATCTTCCAACGGTTCCTTTCTAGGCGTCAGCACTCACCCCCTTTTTTAATCTACTGGGTATCCGCCTAATGTCCAACCGCCGTCTTGAATTACGTTGATGCCTTGGATATAGTCAGAGTCATCTGAGGCAAGGAAGAGGGCTGTTTTCGCAATTTCATCTGGTTGGCCTGGTCGACCTAATGGTGATTTTTCTAGTCGTTTGTCCGTTACTGTTTCAGTCATTGGGGTATCAATAAAACCAGGTGATAGGGTATTAACTTTAATGCCTTTAGGGCCTAGTTCATGCGCTAATTGGCGTGTCATCCCGACTAAACCATATTTACTCGACATATAAGGTGTACCACCTACACCAACCATACCAGTAGCTTGAGAAGCAATATTGATGATCACACCTGAACCACGTTCAATCATTTGTGGTACGACAGCTTTTGTAGCTAACCAGGGTGCTTTTAAATTTAAGCGGATGACATCATCGAATAGCGCTTCATCCGTGTCTTGAATGGAGTCGTAATTATCCAAAATACCCGCACCATTATAAAGGATATCGATTTTACCATAGTGATCTAAAGTTGTTTGAACAGCATCCTTAATGGATTGGCCTTCATTTAAGTCGGCTTTCACAAAAAGACCTTTTGGACCATGCTCAGCAATCGTATGTAAAATCTTATTTGCCTTATCTTCGTTACGACCAACGATAGCTACTTGTGCGCCTTCCTTAGCGTACAAAATAGCAGTTGCCTCGCCAATACCTGAAGTTCCACCAAAAATTAATGCTACTTTATCATCTAATTTCCCCATGAAAAACATCCTTTCTCATTTTAAATGCTTATTACTTCAAGCATAGGGGATTCAGATAAAGCTTGCAAACAAAACACATGGCTATGTCTTGGCCATGTTCTCAAGAATAAGCTAAACTAATGACATAGATTTAAAAGTAAGGACGAGTGAACCATGAAAATTATTTTTTCCCCGGCCAAAGAAATGAAGCTAAATCAAATATCAATAGATCAACCCATGTATTCAAATACCACCGAAGCTATTATCCAAACCTTACAAACTTTGTCAGACGAACAATTAAAGAAGCTTTACAAAATTTCAGACCAACAAGTGTCACAAGTTAAAGATTATATACGACATTTAAATGAGGGTGATGCATACCCAGCCTTATCTCTATACAACGGTCTAGCCTTTCGCCAAATTGATGTGAATACAGGTGATCCCGCGATTGCGGAATATTTAGACCAACACTTGCGTATCTTATCTGCCTTGTATGGACCTTTAAAAGCTTTCGAACCTATCCGACCTTATAGACTTGATTTCAACACTTCGCTAAAAATTGGTGGCCAAAACCTGCGTCAAATATGGGGTAGTGAGTTTAATCATTTTTTTGAAAAAGAGGAGATTGTTTTAAATCTGGCTAGCCAAGAGTTTTCAGCTATGCTGGAGAAAGAACGCTACATTTGGATTGATTTTGAATTCTATGAACGTGATGCGACAAAAGCGAGTGGTGTAAAAAAACATGCTACTATTTCGAAAAAAGGACGAGGGAAGATGCTGCAATTCTTAGCGGAAAATCAAATTAGAGATATAGTAGCTGTTAAAGAATTTTGCTCAGACGGTTATCAATTCGACTCAGAACGCTCAAATGATAGAAAAATCGTCTTTGTAAAATTAAAAAACTAAATGTCAGACCATTATATGATAAAATGATGAAACATATTAAAAAATACTGAAAGGTCTAATTGGGAGGATCAAGTTGAAAGTAATTTTTAAAGTGACACGTCATAAATTTGACTGAAAGTCAGCACTTGGTTGGGCAGGTATTATTGGGTTGGTCATTAAATGGCTATTTTTCTAGCTTTAAAAGTTAGTTTATTTCCAAGCAAAAATTCAATTTTTGTTGGAATGGCAAATTAGGTATTTAAGTGAGTAGATATTATTGAGGAAAAGTTTTGGGAGGATATTTCATTGAAGAAGGTATTGAGCGCATTATTAATATTCTTATCATTTGTATTGGCGGGGGCTATCGTTGCAGTGGTATATTTTAGCGTTAGTGATGCAGAAACTGGGAGTTCATCTGCTTCAACCAGTTCAGTAGCATCATCATCAAGTTCGCAATCATCAGCTTCTAGTTCGGCGGAGAGTAGCTCAACTGAATCACAAGAGAGGGAATCTTCTGGATCAGATGATAGTGTGGAGTCAGAGATTCAACAGGCACTGGCTTCAGAAGCAGAAACAAAGGTTTTATTAGGTAGAGAATTATATGATAGTTGGATCTATCTAGATATCACGGAAGAGAGTACTTTCTTAACGGCTATTCACTATATGACACATCAAAAAATTTTAGCTGATTCAAAGCAAGGTGCTTTAGAAATTACCCCAGAAAGAATTACTATCATGCTTGAACAAGCTGAGGCATTTAGCGAATCTGTCCACTATCCATTCTTCATTGAAATTTTGAGTGCTTGGGATGCAGGTGACTTTTCTAATGCCGTCTATGCCCATAACTATGTGTGGAATGCGCAAGATGGTAATATCGGAGAAGCATACGGCTTATTTGATGAAAGTCAGGAAGCTGAGTTTGTTCAAGCAAACTTTAGAGATATAGCGTATTAATTATGTTGAAAGCCTATGTTGACAGAAATGTGGCATAGGCTTTTATTATACAATCAGTTAGCTTACTCAAGTCGGTTTATTTTACATATCGAAATTACTCGATATAATAGGGTCTATATTAAAAAAAGGAAGGTGATCATTTGGCGTCGATAGATATATTTAAAGCATTAGCAAATGAACATCGCTTATTAATTATGCATTATTTGAAAGATCCAACTGCTTATTTTGTGCACGAAACAGATGTTGATATGACTGAGCACGGGGTTTGTGTAGGTGAGATTCAACGAGTGCTTGGGTTGACCCAATCTACTACATCGCATTATTTAACGATGATGAATAAATCGGATTTGTTGATTGCTACCCGTATTGGTAAGTGGACATACTATCGTCGCAATGAAGCGACATTAAACCGACTAAGTAAATTTATAGATGAGGAGATATAGGAACTAAAAAAACGAGTTACCTATTTCTATAACTTAACATATCGAATAAATTCGATATGATTAACGACCAAGGATGATATTAAACAGCTAAAAGGAGCTATAAGTATGACGAATAAACTAACTGATAAAGTAACACTACGCCATGGAGCCACATTAAATAACCGAATTGCCATGTCACCAATGCAATCACAATCGGGTAAACGCAATGGATTTGTAAGTGAAGATACTTTGAAATATTACGGCGCACGGTCTCAAGCTGGTGGTTTAATCGTATCTGAATTTCATTATGTGAGTGAAAATGGTGGGCCAGCTTACCATCCAGGGTATCCTGAACAATTAGCCACTTATTCTGATGCGCACTTGGATGGTTTAACTAAATTAGCCACTACTATGAAAAAGGATGGTAACAAAGCTATCTTACAAATTCATCATGCTGGTCGAGCGGCTGTTGGACAAGCCCTTTCAGGACAAGATGTTGTTGCACCTTCAGCTATCGACTTTGACTTCTTGTCCTACCCAATCCGCGCATTAACCGAACAAGAAATTGAAGATATTATCCAAGACTTTGGCCGTGCTACGTCAAGAGCGATTAAAGCAGGTTTTGATGGTGTGGAAATACATGGTGCTAATCAC
>NZ_JBOEQF010000156.1:0-5004 GCF_050689315.1 Aerococcus sp. L_32 | reverse complement strand
TTTAGTAATTGAAAATATCAAACAAGCAAACGATGATGGTGCTGATTTATTAAGTCACGCAAAAGTTGTTGGTTTTGAATATGAAAATGACAAAATTGTGGCTGTTAAAGTTGAAGATTTACTATCTGGTGAAACGTTTACTGTGAAATCTCACGTTGTGATCAACACGACTGGTCCTTGGTCAGATACAATCCGTCAATTAGATGGGTCTGATGAGAAACCAGCGCAAATGCGTCCAACAAAAGGTGTGCATTTTGTCGTAGATAAATCTAAATTGACAGTGTCGCAACCAATTTACTTTGACACAGGCGAACAAGATGGACGTATGGTCTTTGTTTTACCTCGTGAAAATAAAACCTACTTTGGTACAACAGATACTGACTACACAGGTGACTTTGAACACCCAACAGTGACTCAAGAAGACGTTGATTACCTATTACGTGTTGTCAACCACCGCTTCCCGAATGCCAACTTATCTATCAATGATATCGAAGCTTCATGGGCAGGGTTACGTCCCTTAATCGATTCAAATAATGCTTCTGACTACAATGGTGGTGACGCAGGTCGTTTATCAGAACGTACATTTGATGAATTAGTGACTTTATTCGATGGCTACAGCAAAGATAAAGTTGAACGTAGCGTGGTTGAAGACAAGTTACAAGATTTAGGTTCTAATACTTCTGAACGTGGTGATGGAAACCCATCAAGCGTATCACGTGGCTCAGACTTATCTATTTCTGACTCAGGATTATTTACACTAGCTGGTGGTAAAATCACTGACTATCGTAAGATGGCTAAAGGAGCAATGGAAAAAGTAATCCCTGCTGTAGCTGACCTTACTGGTAAAAACTATGATTTAGTACAGTCATCGACTTACCCAGTATCTGGTGGTCAATTTGATCCTAATAGCTATGAAACGGCTATGGAAAAATTTGCAAATGTGGGAGTAGCTCGTGGTTTAACTTATGGTCAATCACTTAATTTAGCTAAGTTATATGGTTCAAATATGAACCGTGTAGTAGCTCACTTACCAGTAGCCAAAGAATACGCAGCGAAATACAACTATCCAGTAGATATTGCAGTCAGTTTAATCTATGCATTAGAAGAAGAAGGGGTATATACACCATTAGACTTCTTCGCACGTCGTACAACATTAATGTTATTCCAACACGACAAGATGCTTGAAGTGAAAGATGCTGTAAGCCAAACAATCGTTGACTACTTTGAATTAGACCAAGCCAGCGCAGACCAACAAACAGCCGCTTTAGATGCTGAAATTGCAAAAGCAGAATTACAATATTTAAAATAAAACATTGTTGGGAGGTGCGGCATTCGCCACACTTCCCATATTAGATGATAAATAAAAACACAGGAGGTTTTAATATGGATGGATTTATTGGTGAATTAATTGGTACTTTTTTACTGGTCTTATTAGGGTGTGGGGTTAATGCTGGTGTAAACTTAAGTAAATCAAATGCCAAAGAAGGTGGATGGATTGTCATTACTATGGGTTGGGCTTTAGCCGTTACAATCGGTGTATACGCTTCTGGTTTCTTATCAGCGGCCCACTTAAACCCAGCCGTTACAATCGCATTTGCTGTAAATGGTTCATTTGCTTGGGCTGAAGTTGTGCCTTATATCGCTGGTCAAATGATTGGGGCGATTTTAGGTGCTGTGACAGTTTGGTTAGCTTACCATGAGCAATTTGAAGCAACTAACGAAGAAGGTTCAATCTTAGGTACCTTCGCAACTGGTCCGCAAGTTGAAAGTCCTGTATGGAACTTGATGACTGAAATCATCGGTACTGCAGTATTAGTGATCGGTGTTATGGCCTTAGGTGCAAACCAAATTTCAGACGGTTTAAACCCGATGATCGTTGGTATCATAGTAGGGGCGGTAGGTCTATCACTAGGTGGTCCTACAGGATACGCAATCAACCCAGCACGTGACTTAGGGCCTCGTATTGCCCATGCCTTCTTACCAATTTCAGGTAAGGGTGGTTCAAACTGGGGCTACGCTTGGGTTCCAATTGTAGGTCCTATCATTGGTGCAATCATTGCAGCCTTAGTATATAACTTGGTATTATAATATAATTTAAAGTATAGAAAAAAACCAGAACATTTGTTCTGGTTTTTTTGTTTGGTTATTTTTACATTTTAAACAAGAGGGCGAATATCTTTTTCCAGGTAGAAAACATCTAGCCATTGGTCGAATTTGTAACCCATGTTCTTACAGACACCGAATTGTTCAAAGCCATGTTTCTTGTGGAATTTTAACGATGATTCGTTGGTTCCTGTGACTTGTGACACGAGTTTGTAGATATCAGGGTAATTGTCGATGACTTCTTGTTCTAGCGCTTGATATAAGCGACTACCAATGCCTTTAGCCTTAACATGAGCATCTAAATAGATAGAAATCTCTTTAGAAGGTCGGTAGCCTTCATAGGCACCAGCGTCAGAGGTGTAAGCAAAACCGATGACTTGGCCATCATAATCAGCCACTAGAAAGGGATTGATCCCAATACGTTCAGTAATTTGTTGTTCTTTTAACGAAACGTCAGTTAGGGCGATTCTAAAAGAAATGGTAGTATTTTGAATGTAATAATTGTAGATAGCAGTTAACTGAGCTGCATCAGCAAGTTCAGCAGGACGGATGAGCACTTGATCATTTTCTATAGTATCTATTGTCATTTCAGTATGAGATAAAGGGTCTGTCATAAAAAATCTTCCTAACATTTTAGTTTAATACCATCATATCACTAGGGATTAAAAGAGGCTAATACAAAATATTGTCAACGAATGATAGGTAGAAGGCATCATAAATTGGACATAGAGATTTGGTATTTAAAATGCATATTGCTTTAAATAATATATGTTATGTAAACTAATAGACATAGACGGATATCTATAAAGATACTCATGACTATACAGACGGTTTCTAATGCATTTTGGCTTAGTTTATATGGATTAATGCTCATAGACTGTTTTAGATTTATCATAAGCTATCTTACAAAGTATGATTCTATTGTTTTGCTATTCACTTCAATTACTATACTTTATAGCGCTAACTTTCTACAATTAATTGATTCATCGACTTATTATTATAAATATCAGCAAATCCAGTCAACTTCTTTATTTATTTCATACTATCAATCTATGATTTAGAACGTATGTTTGGTATAATTATTTTTAGTATTTGAAGGAGTTTTATATATGGACACTTACTTTGATAAGGAATCTTTCTACGAACTATACGCCGACTATCTATCACAGAAGCAATCCAGCACTAAGGAAAGCTATTTGAAGAACATCAAACCATTCTTTATTTATCTGGAAAAACAAGCTATCATGCATCCGACTTATCACGACATTGAACGCTATTTTGACGATTTAATCAATCATCCAAGTAAGACCTACATCTTAATCAATGATATAGATTATGATGAGGTCTCTGAGGAGCAACGTCGTGCACTGGACCAGTTTCGCTACAAAGATCGGACCATTAAGTCATACCGTAATATGCTCAACCAGTTCTTTAAATGGTTAGAACGAGAAAATCTATATGAAAATATCGTTGCTAAAGCCAATAACAATATCCCTGTACCACATGGTCACGCTAAGGATGCACTGGATGTTGAGGACGTTGAAAAGTTGCTAGATTACCTTAAATCAACCACTGATACACTAATCGGTAAACGTAATTATGCACTTATATTACTAGCAGTTACTACTGGACTTAGGACTATTGAACTCAGTAGAGCCAATTTTGAAGACGTGCAACGACGCGGTTTGAACACGGTAATCTACGTACAAGGTAAAGGTCGCCGTGAAAAAGATGAGTTCGTCATAATCCCCCGTAAAACCAAGGAAGTTGTACGAGATTATACACGCTTCCGTGAGGACCAAGGCATCATGATTAACACTGACTTAGCGCCTTTGTTCGCTTCGCACGGGAATCGTAATAAAAGTGGTCGTATGTCAGCTCGGTCAATTTCTAGAGTGATCGCGAATGCCTATGAATCTGTTGGGATTCATTCATCTAAAATTACGCCACATTCACTGAGGCATACCGCTGCAACCTTAAGTTTAATTAACGGCGGTAACTTACGGGAAACACAGAAAATGCTACGACATTCTAGTGTTCGAACGACCGAAATCTACGCCCAAGATTTAAATGAAGACTTGAATACTTCTAGTCAGTTGATTGAAGATCTTATTGACCAATCAAGAATTCTCAAAGATTTAGAAGATAAAGGCAAAGATAACAATTTGCGCAATCCCTAATTAGTAATCACAAAAGCCCCCTCTCTTAATCATAAAGGTGGGGGCTATTACTGAAAAAATTGAATATATGATGGAATTACTCTTTATGAAACGCTAGGGTATTTGTTTGCTATTTAAATTCCCTTCTATGTCCGCTAAGGGTAATTAGCAGACATAGAAAGTATATTCATTTGCTATACTCTTTGTTTATATTTTCGCTAATAAGTCGCCAAGATATTCAGCTAGTGCTAACATGCCAAATTTTTGTGCAACTTCTTCAGCGTCTGCATTGTAATTAGTATTGGTGTTGATGTCGTAAGCCCACTTCTGTCCATCTGCCGTTTCAATAAATTCTACTGCTGCTACCTGGATGTTTTCAGCTTTTAAGAAGTTTTCAATCTTATGAATTTCTTCTTTGTTTAATATCCCGTCAACGATTTGGAATTTATCTGGTGAAGATTGGACCTGCCCTTCAATTGGAATTTGGCAGTTATCTGCTGGGCACAATTCAAAACCGTCTGAAGAATCGATGCTGACAACATAATGAAATTTACCACCAATAAATTCTGACCGATACACCCTACCATTTACTGGCTTAACGTAGGCTTGAAGTAAGCTAATTCCATCAACTGAATCTTCAAAGAAATCACTATTAACATAGTCTTCTAGCTCTTCAATTCGGTCAAATAGGTTTACTCCAAGCCCTTTACCTGCCCGGTTGTGTTTAATAATAAATGGGAAA
>NZ_JBOEQF010000155.1:0-5006 GCF_050689315.1 Aerococcus sp. L_32 | reverse complement strand
CTTAGTTATTGAAAATATCAAACAAGCAAACGATGATGGTGCAGATTTATTAAGCCACGCAAAAGTTGTTGGTTTCGAATATGAAAATAACAAAATTGTGGCTGTTAAAGTTGAAGATTTACTTTCAGGAGAAACATTTACAGTTAAGTCTCATGTAGTAATTAATACAACTGGCCCTTGGTCAGATACAATTCGCCAATTAGACGGGTCTGATGAGAAACCAGCACAAATGCGTCCAACAAAAGGTGTGCATTTTGTCGTAGATAAATCTAAATTGACAGTATCACAACCAATTTACTTTGACACAGGCGAACAAGACGGCCGTATGGTCTTTGTTTTACCTCGTGAAAACAAAACCTACTTCGGTACAACAGATACTGACTACACAGGTGACTTTGAGCACCCAACAGTGACTCAAGAAGACGTTGATTACCTATTACGTGTTGTCAACCACCGCTTCCCGAATGCCAACTTATCGATCAATGATATTGAAGCTTCATGGGCAGGTTTACGACCTTTAATCGATTCAAATAACGCCTCTGACTACAATGGTGGTGACGCTGGTCGTTTATCAGAACGTACATTTGACGAATTAGTGACGTTATTCGATGACTACAGCCAAAATAAAGTTGAACGTAGCGCGGTTGAAGACAAATTACAAGATTTAGGTTCTAATACTTCTGAACGCGGCGATGGTAGCCCATCAAGCGTGTCACGTGGTTCAGACTTATCTGTTTCTGACTCAGGATTATTTACACTAGCTGGTGGTAAAATCACTGACTACCGTAAGATGGCTAAAGGGGCAATGGAAAAAGTAATCCCTGCTGTAACTGACCTTACTGGTAAAAACTATGATTTAGTACAGTCATCGACTTACCCAGTGTCTGGTGGTCAGTTTGATCCAAACAGCTACGAAACAGCTATGGAAAAATTTGCTAATGTTGGTGTTGCCCGCGGTTTAACTTACGGTCAATCATTAAAATTGGCTAAATTATACGGATCAAACATGAATCGTGTAGTAGCCTACTTACCAGTAGCTAAGGAATATGCAGCTAAATATGACTATCCAGTGGATATTGCAGTCAGCTTAATCTATGCATTAGAAGAAGAAGGAGTATACACACCATTAGACTTCTTCGCACGTCGTACAACATTAATGTTATTCCAACACGACAAGATGCTTGAAGTAAAAGATGCTGTAAGCCAAACAATCATCGACCACTTTGGTTTAGACCAAGCTACAGCTGATCAACAGAACAAAACTTTAGATGAAGAAATTGCCAAAGCAGAATTACAATACTTAAAATAAATCATTGTTCGGAGGTACGGCTTTCGTCGCACCTCCAATATTAGATGATAAATAAAATCATGGGAGGTTTTTATATGAATGGATTTATTGGTGAATTAATTGGAACTTTTTTACTGGTCTTATTAGGGTGTGGGGTTAATGCTGGTGTAAACTTAAGTAAGTCAAATGCCAAAGATAGTGGCTGGATTGTTATCACGATGGGTTGGGCTTTAGCCGTTACTATTGGTGTGTACGCTTCTGGTTTCCTATCAGATGCCCACTTAAACCCTGCAGTTACGATCGCTTTCGCAGTGAATGGTTCTTTTGCTTGGGCTGACGTAGTTCCTTATATTGCTGGTCAAATGATCGGTGCGATTCTAGGTGCTATAACAGTATGGCTAGCTTATCATGAGCAATTTGAAGCAACTAACGAAGAAGGTTCAATCTTAGGTACTTTCGCAACTGGTCCGCAAGTTGAAAGTCCTGTATGGAACCTAATGACTGAAATCATTGGTACCGCTGTTTTGGTTATTGGTGTTATGGCCTTGGGTGCAAACCAAATTTCAGACGGTTTAAACCCGATGATCGTTGGTATCATAGTAGGAGCGGTAGGTCTTTCATTAGGTGGCCCTACAGGATACGCTATCAACCCGGCTCGTGACTTAGGTCCTCGTATTGCCCATGCCATCTTACCAATCTCAGGTAAGGGCGGTTCAAACTGGGGATACGCTTGGGTTCCAATTGCTGGACCAATTATTGGTGCGGTCATAGCTGCTTTAGTATATAACTTGGTATTATAATAAAATTTCAAGTATAGAAAAAAACCAGAACATTTGTTCTGGTTTTTTTGTTTGGTTATTTTTACATTTTAATCAAGAGGGCGAATGTCTTTTTCCAGGTAGACGACGTCTAGCCATTGATCGAATTTGTAACCCATGTTCTTACAGACACCGAATTGTTCAAAGCCGTGTTTCTTGTGGAATTTTAACGATGATTCGTTGGTTCCTGTGACTTGTGACACGAGTTTGTAGATATCAGGGTAATTGTCGATGACTTCTTGTTCTAGCGCTTGATATAAGCGACTACCAATGCCTTTAGCCTTAACATGAGCATCTAGATAGATAGAGATCTCTTTAGAAGGTCGGTAGCCTTCATAGGCACCAGCGTCAGAGGTGTAAGCAAAACCGATGACTTGGCCATCATAATCAGCCACTAGAAATGGATTGTTTCCTATACGTTCAGTAATTTGTTCTTCCTTTAAGGAAACGTCAGTTAGGGCGATTCTAAAAGAAATGGTCGTATTTTGAATGTAATAATTATAGATAGCCGTTAACTGCGATGCATCAGCAAGTTCAGCAGGACGGATGATCACTTGGTCAGTTTCTATAGTATCTATAGTCGTTTCAGTATAAGATAAAGGGTCTGTCATAAAAAATTCTTCCTAACTTTTTTAGTTTAATACCATCATATCACTAGAGATTAAATGAGGCTAATACAAAATATTGTCGACGAATGATAGGTAGAGGACATCATAAATTAGACATAGAGATTTGGTATTTAAAATGCATATTGCTTTAAATAATATATGTTATGTAAACTAATAGATATAGACAGATATCTATAAAGATACTCATGACTATACAGACGGTTTCTAATGCATTTTAGCTCCGTTTATATGGATTAATGCTCATAGACTGTTTTAGATTTATCATAAGCTATCTTACAAAGTATGATTCTATTGTTTTGCTACTCACTTCAATTACTATACTTTATAGCGCTAACTTTCTACAATTAATTGATTCATCGACTTATTATTATAAATATCAGCAAATCCAGTCAGCTTCTTCATTTATTTCATACTATCAATCTATGATTTAGAACGTATGTTTGGTATAATTATTTATAGTATTTGAAGGAGTTTTATATATGGACAATTACTTTGATAAGGAATCTTTCTACGAACTATACGCCGACTATCTATCACAAAAGCAATCCAGCACTAAGGAAAGCTATTTGAAGAACATCAAACCATTCTTTATTTATCTGGAAAAACAAGCTATCATACATCCAACTTATCATGACATTGAACGCTATTTTGACGATTTAATCAATCATCCAAGTAAGACCTACATCTTAATCAATGATATAGATTATGATGTGGTCTCTGAGGAGCAACGTCGTGCACTAGACCAGTTTCGCTACAAAGATCGGACCATTAAGTCATACCGCAACATGCTCAACCAGTTCTTTAAATGGTTAGAACGGGAAAATCTATATGAAAATATCGTTGCTAAAGCCAATAATAATATCCCTGTACCACACGGACACGCTAAGGATGCACTAGATATTGAGGACGTTGAAAAGTTGCTAGATTACCTTAAATCAACAACTGATACACTAATTGGTAAACGTAATTATGCACTTATATTACTTGCTGTCACTACTGGGTTAAGGACCATCGAACTCAGTAGAGCCAATTTTGAAGACGTGCAACGCCGCGGTTTGAACACTGTAATCTATGTACAAGGTAAAGGTCGCCGTGAAAAAGATGAATTCGTCATAATTCCCCGTAAAACCAAGGAAGTTGTGCGAGATTATACACGCTTCCGTGAAGACCAAGGTATCATGATTAACACCGACTTAGCGCCTTTATTTGCTTCACACGGTAATCGTAATAAAAGTGGTCGTATGTCAGCTCGGTCAATTTCTAGAGTGATCGCGGGTGCTTATGAAGCTGTTGGGATTCATTCATCTAAAATTACGCCACATTCACTGAGGCATACCGCTGCAACCTTAAGTTTAATTAACGGCGGTAACTTACGGGAAACGCAAAAAATGCTACGACATTCTAGTGTTCGAACGACCGAAATCTATGCCCAAGATTTAAATGAAGACTTGAATACTTCTAGTCAGCTGATTGAAGATCTTATTGACCAATCAAGAATTCTCAAGGATTTAGAAGATAAAAGTAAAGATAACAATTTGCGCAATCCCTAATTAGTAATCACAAAAGCCCCCTCTCTTATTCATAGGATTGGGGGCACTTACTGAAGATATTGAATAAATGATGGGATGACTTTGTATAAATAGCTAGGGTATATGTTTGCTATTTATACTCCCTTCTATGTCCGCTAAGGGTAATTAGCAGACATAGAAAATAAATTCGTTTGCTATAATATTTGCTTATATTTTCGCTAATAAGTCGCCAAGATATTCAGCTAGTGCTAACATGCCAAATTTTTGTGCAACTTCTTCAGCGTCTGCATTGTAATTTGTATTGGTGTTGACGTCGTAAGCCCACTTCTGTCCATCTGCCGTTTCAATAAATTCTACTGCTGCTACCTGGATGTTTTCAGCTTTTAAGAAGTTTTCAATCTTATGAATTTCTTCTTTGTTTAATACCCCGTCAACGATTTGGAATTTATCTGGTAAAGATTGGACCTGCCCTTCAATTGTAATTTGGCAGTTATCTGCTGGGCACAATTCAAAACCCTCTGATGAATCGATGCTGACAACATAATGAAATTTACCACCAATAAATTCTGACCGGTACACCCTACCATTTACTGGCTTAACGTAGGCTTGAAGTAAGCTAATTCCATCAACTGAATCTTCAAAGAAATCACTATTAACATAGTCTTCTAGCTCGTCAATTCGGTCAAATAGGTTTACCCCAAGCCCTTTACCTGCCCGGTTGTGTTTAATAATAAATGGGAAT
>NZ_JBOEQF010000154.1:0-5016 GCF_050689315.1 Aerococcus sp. L_32 | reverse complement strand
AATCAAGAAAGAAAGTTTAGATTTAAAAGACGAAACGAAAACGGTCAAAGTACCAAGTGGCGAAACCATTGGTATTGGTAAGTTGCGACATGAATTTACGAAAAATGAAGAACGAAAAACAGGAAATGTGATTATCCCTGAAGATAAATTAAATGCCTTAATACAAGGCTATGAAGATTTATATAAATCGAATGAGAAACTAAAGAAATATGCGGAAACTGATTTACCTAAGCGGATTGACTATGTAAAAGAAAAATACAAGGAAGTAGTGCGTGATTTCAACGATTTAGCAGATAGATATAATAATAATCTAGAGAAAATTGATTCGTTGGAGAAAGAGAATAAATCGCTTAAAAACGAAATTAAGGGCATTTACAAAGGGTTTAAAGAGTACTTTAAAGATTCTAAGCAAGTTACAACTGAACAGGTTAAAACGCTTGTTAGTGGCGTTTTAGACAAAGTAAAAGAATTTGTAAAAGGTGGAGAATTTGAAAAAATTCATAGAAATGAAACTCAAACACGAGATAGAGATGAATTAAGTCGTTAGAAGCTCATATTTGCGTTCTAAGACGTTTTAAATCAATTCGAGTATATTTACACGTGATTATTACTTTTCGTCGGCATAAGCGTTTAAAATGGCTATAAATAATAAAGACAAGGGCGAACAACGTGAGCAACGTTTACCCTTGTCTTTTTATTTTAGGCATTTAGCTTTTGCTGAGCGACGAAAAGTAATTACGTGATAAAGCTACTTTTCAGAGGCATGATCAAACGCATTGCGTTTGTCAGGGGTGGGCGGAAGCCCACGGTTTTTAAAAGGGTTTTTGCGGAGCAAAATACCCTTTTCTTCTTATCTTGATACTATTAGGGGTCCCGAGCGCCTACGAGGAATTTGTATCGATAAGAAATAGATTTAAAAATTTCGCTGTTATTTTGTACATTTAACTTGACGGTGACATCTCTCTATTGTGAGTTATTAGTGGTACAGTTTTCAACCGTTTTAATTATAAAAAAGTGGTGCATTTTTAAATTGGCACAAACAGGTAACGGTTATTGCAGGTGTATTTCTTATCTATGGGTTTAACATGGATTTTATCATTAAAATCATGAGTATTGTCCGAGAGTGATTGGTCTTGCGTATGGTTAACCCTAAAGTTATGGAAATAAGACTTAGAAGCAAACTTAAGAGTGTGTTGATAGTGCATTATCTTAAAATTTTGTATAATAGGAATTGAAGTTAAATTAGATGCTAAAAATTTGTAATTAAGAAGGAGGGATTCGTCATGTTGGTATTCCAAATGCGTTATCAAATGCGTTATGTAGATAAAACATCTACTATTTTGAAACAGACTAAAAACAGTGATTACGCAGATAAATAAATACGTTAGATTAATTCCTACCAGTGACTAATCTTATGACTTTTTAAACAGATAACTAAAATTACAAACAAATCGTTTAACTTCTGTATTTGTTTATAGATGTAATCACTTCAGGAGTGATTACATGAACAAAAATATAAAATATTCTCAAAACTTTTTAACGAGTGAAAAAGTACTCAACCAAATAATAAAACAATTGAATTTAAAAGAAACCGATACCGTTTACGAAATTGGAACAGGTAAAGGGCATTTAACGACGAAACTGGCTAAAATAAGTAAACAGGTAACGTCTATTGAATTAGACAGTCATCTATTCAACTTATCGTCAGAAAAATTAAAACTGAATACTCGTGTCACTTTAATTCACCAAGATATTCTACAGTTTCAATTCCCTAACAAACAGAGGTATAAAATTGTTGGGAATATTCCTTACCATTTAAGCACACAAATTATTAAAAAAGTGGTTTTTGAAAGCCATGCGTCTGACATCTATCTGATTGTTGAAGAAGGATTCTACAAGCGTACCTTGGATATTCACCGAACACTAGGGTTGCTCTTGCACACTCAAGTCTCGATTCAGCAATTGCTTAAGCTGCCAGCGGAATGCTTTCATCCTAAACCAAAAGTAAACAGTGTCTTAATAAAACTTACCCGCCATACCACAGATGTTCCAGATAAATATTGGAAGCTATATACGTACTTTGTTTCAAAATGGGTCAATCGAGAATATCGTCAACTGTTTACTAAAAATCAGTTTCATCAAGCAATGAAACACGCCAAAGTAAACAATTTAAGTACCGTTACTTATGAGCAAGTATTGTCTATTTTTAATAGTTATCTATTATTTAACGGGAGGAAATAATTCTATGAGTCGCTTTTGTAAATTTGGAAAGTTACACGTTACTAAAGGGAATGTAGATAAATTATTAGGTATACTACTGACAGCTTCCAAGGAGCTAAAGAGGTCCCTAGCGCCTACGGGGAATTTGTATCGATAAGAAATAGATTTAAAGATTTCGCTGTTATTTTGTACAATAAGGATAAATTTGAAAGGTACCATAAACGGTCGTTTATGGTACCTTTTCATTTTCCTGCTTTTTCTAAATGTTTTTGTATAGGATTAGGCTTAAATATATTAAGAGCGCTCTCTAGGGCTTGTATTTTTGATTTAAGGGGGAGTGAGAGGGATTGTTAAGGGTGTTAACCCTTGACCATGCGTTAGCATGCAGATAAATGTAAAAGATTTAACAAAATTACTTAGATTTTCAAATATTCTCATACAACAATTCCCCTTTTTCTTGAAAATAAGGGGTTTAAGGGGCTTTGCCCCTTTTTTAATGGCTTGCGTCAGCAAGGCGTCCTTTTTTTATTTTTTCTTTTCTCTTTTTTTTTATATTTTTTATCGAAATTCTGTTTAAGGAAAATACGATAAATAGATAAATGTTTAATTTATCTATGTTTAGATATATGTTTAGATATATGTTTAGACAATTTTTAGCCCTTGGGAGAGTAAGGAAGAGGGCTCTTTAAAAAAACATTTTGTGAGTTTAAAAAAACATTTTGTGAGTTTAAAAAAACATTTTGTGAGTTTTAAAAAAACATTTTGTGAGTTATAAAAACTTATATTTGTTTTTATAACCTTTTTATTCTAAAATAAAAACAAATATAGAGAGAGGTTTTTTTATGACAAATGAAATTGTTAAACATCATAACGATTTAAATACAGTGCCTATGCGAAATTGGACATCAGAGGAGATGAACTTTTTCTTTGCAATCTTATCTAAAATGAGAAATAAAGGGACAGATTTAGTTACTTTTACGGGCAATGAGCTCAAAGAATTAGCTGAATATAATGATTGGAATTTACCACGTTTTGTAAATACAATGGAAAATTTAGGGGATCATATAACATCAATAAAGTATAAAGAACGTACTAGCCATTCTTTTAAAATTATGAATTTATTTAGTATTTTTGAAGTTAAGTGGAATGATGATATGTCTGATTTAAATGTAAGAGTGGGAGTTACTGAAAATTATAGTTATATACTTAATAAGATTAATGCTGAATTTACTAGTTATGAATTACAAGAATTTACACGCATTAAATCTACTTATGCAAAATCTATGTATCGACTTCTAAAACAATGGAGAACTGTAGGGAAATTAGAGTTAAAAATTAAGGAATTTAAACAACTGTTAGATACACCAGATTACTACACACCTAGCCATATTGATAAAAATATTTTGAAGCCCATAATGAAAGAATTACCAATATTTTTTAAAGGTTTAAAAGTTAAAAAAATAAAAAGAAATACACGTGGAAACCCTGTAACTGGCTATCTATTTACTTGGCAACCTGAACATACTGAACCTTGGTTAGAAAATAAATATGACGAGCAACCACAAGAATATGCGACAAAATACGAGAATAAATTTACTGAATGGTTAATCGATTATGGAGTGGTATCAACGCATGATCATGAATTGATTGAACAGTTTAAACTAGAGGTTTATCCGTTATACCAACAGCTTGCTGATAGAGCGACCCTAGAGACTGTCGAAAAGCATATTTCTTATGTTGCGAAACAACGCTATAAACACCCTGTTGGATACTTTAAGAAAGCTGCGAAAGATTATCTAAGTAGATTTATATAAAAATAAAAGCCCCCTAGTTGAAAAAGTCGAAGGGGGTTTTTATTTTGGTTTGAGGTTTGGGGACCCCTCGAATTGGTAGGGAGATAAAACTTATCTTGATACTATTAGAAACAATTAAATGTTTGGGGACCCCTCGAATTGGTAGGGAGATAAAACCCCAAACAGCGATCAGCTAATTGACCCAATGGGGTCGCTGATGCTCGGCTTGAAAAGCCGACTAGCTGTCTGCAAGACCCCTCGGCGAGCCCACCTTTACGAAGTAAAGTATAGTGGGTTATACTTTACATGGAAGCTGTCCCGAAGTTAGGAGTGTTTATATGTCATTTGTAGTGGCGAGAATGCAGAAGGTAAAATCAGGAAATTTAGTTGGGGTAGGTAATCATAATCAGAGAAATACAGACAATCATTCCAACAAAGATATTGATGTTGAACGGTCACATTTAAATTATGATTTGGTCAATCGGACAGAAAATTATAAACGAGATATTGAGCAATTTATTAACGACAACAAATCAAGTAGTCGTGCTGTCAGAAAAGATGCTGTATTAATAAACGAATGGATCATAACTTCTGACAACCAATTTTTTAAAGATAAAGATAGTAAAGAAATTAAAGATTATTTTGAAGTTGCTAAATCATATTTTTCAGAAAAATTTGGTGGTGAGAATATCCGCTATGCTCAAGTTCACTTAGACGAAACGACACCGCATATGCACTTAGGAATTGTGCCGTTTAATGACGAACACAAGCTATCAGCAAAGACTGTTTTTAATCGTCAAGCCTTACAAGCGGTACAAGACGAATTGCCAAAGTATTTAAATGAGCGTGGTTTTGAGCTTGAACGTGGCGAAAAAGGGTCAGAGCGTAAAAATTTAACAGTGCCTGAATATAAAAAGGCAAAGGATGAATTAAAAGAGCTGACTACCACGCTGGAACAGCGGAAGTCAGAAGTTCTAGCGTTATCGAACGATAAAACACCAAC
>NZ_JBOEQF010000153.1:0-5033 GCF_050689315.1 Aerococcus sp. L_32 | reverse complement strand
TCGTCTTGCGGTCATTAGCTACGGCATACTCAAAAGCTGCTGTAACAATCCGTTCTGTGGCCTTTCTAGTGATAATTTTGATGGAATGGGCTTCGTCAGGTGAAATTTGCGCTTCAACACCCGCGTATAAATCTTCTGTATTCTCCCGGAATAAGACGATGTCTACATCCCGGTGTATGGCTGGAATTTGGCCTAATACGCGGATTGGACGGATGTTTGTATGTAATTGATAATGTTTTCTAAGCGATACATTGACCGATCTGAAACCCTCACCAATTGGCGTTGCAACGGGCCCTTTCAAGGCAACCTTGTGGGTATCGATGGCGTCGTAAACGGCTTTGGGAATCAGTTCACCCGTTTCATCAATGGCGTCTTGGCCAGCGACCACTTCATCCCAAGCAATTGGACTTTCTAGGGCTTTTGCCACCTCTTTAACGGCTTCTGTAATTTCTTTCCCAATCCCGTCTCCAGGAATTAAGGCGATTGTATGTGTGTTCGTCATTCAGTCCACTCCTTTTAAAGTCGATAATATAATAGCTTTAATTGATTCATCATTATTGGAAAATGGGTAACAAACCAAAGATGGCAGCAGTAATCACGTAGACAATGAAAATGCCAAGTGACACGACCAAACCTTTTTTCTGCCAGTCGCCCCATTCCACGCCAGTTAAACCAAGTAGTACGTATGAGAAAGGTACTAGCGGGCTGAACAAGTGGAAAGATTGACCGATTAACGATGCAAAAGTCAGTTGTAACGGGGTAAATCCGTAAGCATATCCGGCTTCTGACAAGATAGGCATCATGCCGTAGTAGAAGGCATCGTTATGTAGGAAATAAGTACCTGGCGCTGAAATAATGGCTACGATTAGACCGTAGAAACCACTTAACGACTCAGGAATGATCGTGATTAGGGAAGTGGCGATGGCATCTGACATACCGGTCGCGTTTAAAATCCCCATGAAAATACCGGCACCAAATACGGTCATAACCACCTGGTTGGCTTCAGATGCGTTGCTGTCAATTCGTGCTTTTTGATCTTTAGGATTTGGATAGTTGACTAGTAAGGTGATCACTGTACCTAACATAAAGATAATCGCTGAAGGCACAGACCCTTCAACCAATAAGCCAATAGCTACAAGGACGATAATTAAGTTGATCCAGACATTTTTAGGTCGACGTAATTCAAGGGTTTCTGGGTCATCGATAACCATCATGGCCTGCATTTCTTGTTCAGACAAGTTGACCACACCAAGCGTCTTCCGTTCTTGTAAACCAAAAATCCAAGCGATGATAAACATATAAATCAAACCAGCTACCATCATCGGCACTAGTCCGCGCATAACATCATTGGTTTCAACCCCCATAACTGCGATAGCACGGGCAGTTGGCCCACCCCAAGGCAGTAAGTTAACGATTGAGTGTGACGTCATGGTTAAAACAGCTAGGTTTAGCATGGACATATTTAGTTTCTTGTAAATTGGCACCATAGCGGTACAGACAATGATCATAGTCGCCGTCCCGTCACCATTTAAGGAAACAGCAGCCGTTAAGGCAACAGTTGCCAAGGCGACTTTTAAGGGGTCCCCTTTGGCAAAACGAATCATCGCGTTAGACAAGGGATCGAATAAACCTGCGTCAATCATGATGGTAAACATATATATTGCGAAGAATAGCATAATCCCGGTAGATGATGTGGTCCCCAAGCCATCCATAGCCGCTTGACCAATATCAATCTGCCACAAATTAAAGACTTGTCCAATTATCGCCCATAACAGTGGCAAGAACACCAAACCAATGAAGGGTGACATCTTCTTACGCATAATAACAAACATGAAAATAACAATCAGGGCGTACCCCATAAATGCAATCATTAAAAAACACCTCTTACTTTCTCATCATTTTATATGTGTTTTATCATGTGCTAAATACAATCAATTGTCAATGAAATTTCCGCAAAAACACAAAGCGTGTTACATTATATTACATATTATGATAGTTATGTTTTATTAGATGCCAAATAAAAAAGCCAACAAAATATAGGCTTTTGCTGGCTTTCTCAAAAATCGAATCGTTCACATCATTTTTTGTCTTTATAATAAATTAAAAACACTTTGTTTCTTTAGGTATATTTTCTACCGAAATCCCTCACTCATATCAAGATACCTGACATGGCAAGTTGAATTCTATAAATTCCCTAACAAAGTCCGCATTTCTAGGAAGTCATCTGTTGTACAGGTGGCTACTGTGTTTGGGACTTCTGTTTTACTGTAGTGAATGGCTTGCCATCCGGCTTTAATGGCCCCTTCAATGTCGTTTTGGTAGTCATCACCGACGAACAAGATTTCCTGAGGCGCAACATTTAAATCAGCAGTAATGGCGTCAAATACCTTGCGTTGCGGTTTTGACCCGCCCATACTTTCAGAAATATACCATTTATCCCGGTCGATCAATTGGTCGACGCCTAGGTTGGTCAATTTGTCGATTTGAGCCTCTGTTGTTCCGTTGGTTAAGACAAATAAGGTCATCCCTTTAGATAAGGCTGCTTCCATCAAGGCTACTAAGTCTTCGCTCAAACTTAATTGTTTTTGATAGTGGTTTTTCAGTTGGTTGAACTCTATAGCAGTTGCTTGGTCAATTTCGTGACCGAAATGGGCGTAGGTTTCAATGACCCGGTCATTTTTGAAGGCAGCTTCTGTCTTTTTGCCAGCCATAAAGGCTTGATATTCTTGCTCGGAGAACTCAGCGTAGACTTGATTGAAGGTCTCAAAATCAACGTCTAAATGGCGGTCTGTCGCCTGCATATCTCGGTAGGTTTCCTCATAGATGGTTAATCGGTTATACAAGGTATCGTCTAAATCAAATCCAATTGCTTTCATATCTATCCCCTTTTCAATCATTTTCATATGATAACAAATAGCGACCTTGAACGCACATATTACGAAAAAAGACGACCCTTGTCTGAAATTAGACAGGGCCGTCAATTTGTCTACATTTTTTGTAGATTGTGTCATTATATTTTAAAAGTTGAAAAAAGGATTTTGCTGAGTTTCTTATCGCTTTGCTTTTCTACTTGGCAGGCACGGGCATATTGGTACTCATAAATGTACTGTTGGCCAATATTTTGAATACTTTTCAAGCTGGCTTGTTGGTAACCATTTTCACTAAGACTCGCTAAATCACCGCCTAAAAGTCCTTCTAATTGCACTTTAAAATCTTCAAGTGCATTGGCTTTATAAACGTCTCGGTCAGCTTTTAAATAATCAAAGACAGGCAAATCAGATACAATCGTGTTCACCTTGCTGGCTAACGCTTCAAGTAAGACGATCCCTTCTGTTTCCTCGTGGGTCATGAATAAATAGACATCTGCCATTTGATAAGCAACGCGGACCTGGTCACGCGGGATATAGCCGGCAAAAATTAAATTGGGCAACTTGGTGGCAATGGCCTTTTTGACTTCTTTAGGTAAGGCATAAGGATTTGAATAGCCAAACCATATAAAGGTAACCTCTGGCATTTGCTTGGCTAACTCGACAAATTCGATAATCCCCTTACGCTCAATTTGTAGACCCACTGAAATGGCTACTTTCTGGTCTGGGCGCAGATTAAACCTCGCCCGCATGTTGGCCACTTCTTCTTGGTTAGCTTGCCAATAAGCTAGGTCAATCCCGTTTGAAATGACATGGATTGGTTTATCGATATCGTATTGTTCAAGTAAGTTTTTAGCATACTCACTTGGCGTTAGAATCAGGTCTGCCGAGTTGTAGCAGGTGTTGAGCCAGTATTTAAAACCGAGCGACGCTTGGTTAGAGAAAGCGTAGGAATTCTTGAAATCTTCCATGGTTGAGTGGGCGTGGTAGATGACAGGTTTACCAGCGGCTTTTGCCTTTTTGGCAATAACAAGGGAATGCGGAAAGACGGTATTGATGTGAACCATGTCGAAGTCATCCTTGTAGTTGGTTGTATAAGCAATGCCCGCAGATTCAAGGGCCATTTCCTGGTGCAACTGGGCGCGTCCTACCCCACTTTGTTGAATTGATTTCTTCATATCACTGTGCAATAAAATCTTCATCATAGACTCCTATATCCACTTACTCACTAGATCAACTAAAAAGATAGTTGAATAGGAGTAAATCAAAATGGTAACGGGTTTCCCTACTGCTAAAACTTGAACGAACCGCGACAGAGACAAATTGGTTAAACCAGCCACATAGCAAATCACATCAGCCGGCATAAAGGGCAAGATCAACCCTAAAATCAAGACCCGTTTAAATCCCGACCGGTCATCCAGCCAACTTAAGGCCTTATTATAGTACTTGTCTCCCACTAGCATATGGACCAAACTTCGGCCATACTTGCGGGCTAAGTAGAAGTTGAATATGGACCCAAGGAAAATGGGCATCAAATTCCAAATAAAGCCCCAGACATCCCCAAACATGTATACACCAAGCGGGATGGTAATCGAACCAGGTATCACGGGCACAACCGTTTGTATAAATTGAATCACTACGAACATCAGCGGTGCGGCAATCCCAAAGTGGCCCATAAATCTTAAAAAGGCCACCTTATCTACCAACAAACCGTTCCGCCATGCCCAAACAATAAAGATTACAGTCGCAACCGTACCCACAATATTCAGTAAATGAATCAATCGCTGTATGAATTGTTTACGATGCATATCCATAGCCAATCTCCCCTCAATAGTCTACACTATTGTCTGAAATTTTAATCATCTTTAGTATAACGTATTTCTTCAATTTTTATTGTAAACTTTTTATAAGGTAGAATCATAGGTCAAAAGTACCATTATAGATACAGAAAATGAAAAAAGGCGCAAGCACCGACGCCAAGACAGGAAGGTTGAAACCCTCTCCTGTCTGAACGCCATGTCTCGCACCTTTTTAAAAATACACGAAATTTAAAAATAAAAAAAAGATAGCCCTATTGAGCTACCCCATTAGTCGGGAAAACAGGATTCGAACCTGCGACCCCTTGGTCCCAAACCAAGTGCTCTACCAAGCTGAGCTATTTCCCGT
>NZ_JBOEQF010000152.1:0-5043 GCF_050689315.1 Aerococcus sp. L_32 | reverse complement strand
TAAAGTTGACCATCATCCAAATGAAGATCCATACGGGGACTTTATGATTGTTGAACCAAGTATCTCATCGACCTCAGAATTATGGGCATCTATCATCTTGCGTGATGACAATAACTTACAAATGAATGATGAAGCAGCTAAATGCTTCTTCTTAGGAATTGTAGGGGATACTGGTCGTTTCTTATATGATAATACGACCCGCGATACCATGCAAATTGCCGGTGAATTGTTGAACTACGACTTCCCAGCTTCTGACTTGATGCAAGAATCGAATACGCAAACTATTTCTCAAGCACGCTTGCAAGCTTATGTTCTACAAAACATGAAATTGTCAGCACAAGGGACTGTGAATTCAGTTTATATTTCACAAGACTTACTACAGTTACTCGATTTAACCGCCAATGAAACCTACCAAATCGTTCAAATTCCAGGAACTATTGAAGGGGTCATTACTTGGGTAACCTTTATTGAGCAACCAGATGGTAAAGTACGTTGCCGAATTCGTTCTAAAGGCCCAGTAATCAACCATATTGCTGCCCAACATGATGGTGGCGGTCACGAGAAAGCCTCAGGCGCTAACGTTTATTCTTCAGAAGAGAAAGATGAATTATTAGCTCAACTAGGTGAAGTGGCTATGAAATACCGTCGCGACCATTTTTATGACTAACAAAAAAAGAATATAGCTTTCAAGACCGCATCTGAATTTTAAATTCAGATGCGGTCTTTTTCGTTCGGTTTTTTCAAAGTAAATTGGCTATTTTAGAGAGGATACGGAGTGGAAACGCGGATTAAAACGAACATTAATTAATAAAAACAATAAATTTATATGGATTTAGAAATGTGGCTGTGCTAAAGTAATAGGGTAAAGAATATAATAGCGCGGATAACCGAACATTTAGGTTTTTCGTTGGGAGGGAAATCAAGTCATGTCTTCATTATTAAAATCAATCCTTATTTCAAGTGCTGCCTTACTACTGGTGGCCTGCCAAGGGCAAAATGCCGGTACGGATGCCAATGCCGACACAGCGTCATCATCCAGTTCACAAGTCAGTGAATCACGGCTACTGATGCTTTATCAATCGGTATGGTAACAAATGAAGGGGGCATTGATGACCGGTCGTTCAACCAATCTGCCTGGGAAGGGTTGCAAGCATGGCAAGCGGAAACTGGAGCCAAGGTCCAATACTATGAGTCACCTGATCAATCTGAATTGATCCCTAATTTAAATGTTGCAGTTGCAGACCAATACGACATTATCGTTGGTCTTGGTTATACAACTGCAGAACCCTTAAATGAGGTGGCATCGCAAAATCCTGACCAAAATTACGTTTTGATTGATGGGGAAGTTGACCTGGACAATACGGTATCCATCGCCTTTAAAGACCAAGAATCTGCCTTCTTAGCGGGCGTTGCGGCTGCTTTAAATACGGAAACAAACCAAGTTGGATTTATTGGTGGGACTAGAATTCCAGTGATTGACCGTTTTGAAACGGGTTTTAAAGCGGGTGTTGCCTATATTGACGAAAATATTGAAGTGGAAAGTCAATATACGGAATCCTTTAGCGATGCCTCTAAAGGACAACAAATTGCTAACGCTATGTATACCAATGGTGTTGACGTGATTTATACAGCTGCTGGTGGGTCTGGTAATGGTGTTTTCACTGAGACCCGTAACCGTCTAGAAGCAGATCCAGAAACGCAATTATGGGTGATTGGCGTTGACCGAGATCAAACTGACGAGGGCGAGTGGACTGGCGGTAACTTCACCTTAGCGTCGACCCTTAAAGATACCGGGGCAGCCATTATTGCCTTAGCTGAAGAAACTAGAGACAATAGCTTTCCTGCAGGTGAAAGTTTAGCTTATGGCTTGGAAAATGGCGGCGTTTCGCTAACTCAAGGACAATTGTTAGATGAAGAATGGGCGCAAATTGAAGAAGCCAAAGCTGCGATTATCGCTGGTGACATTCAAGTTCCAGAGTTCACTTACTCTGAAAGTTAGTTTGCTTATAAGGCAATTGAAAACAGGTGCGTTAAAACAGTGAACAGGAAAAACCAGGAACCGCGATTTTAATCTTAGTTCCTGGTTTTGTTTTTAGGGATTAGATTGTGTAAAATATGCCGTTTCTTCTATAAGGCAATTTTCAATAAAACTATTTTACCCAAACATGGCCGTTTTGACGTAATAATTCATCCGCTTCTTTAGGACCACGTGTTTTACCAATATAAGTAGGTAGGGTTTTAGTGCCTGCATTTTTCCAGTTGGCAATGATTGAATCAACGATACGCCATTGTTCAGCCAATTCATCCCATGTAGAGAAATTGGTTTGGTCACCGATTAAGGCATCATAAATCAATTTTTCATAAGCATCTGGTACATAGGCAGCATTTAATTCGTCTACATTAGAATTAATAGACACCATTGTTGGCAATAATTCTTCACCAGGTAATTTTTGATTTAGGTTAAAAGCTAAACCGGTTTCTGGTTGGATGTTGAAGGTGATGCGACTTTGACTTGGATTACAACCCTTATCGATGTCTGTTTTATCAACGGCATCTTTTAAGACGATTTCAACGGTTGTCCGTTTGTCATCCAAGGCTTTACCTGTTTTGAAGTAGAAGGGTACTTGGCCCCAACGGTCATTATTGACTTGGAAGTAGCCCGCTAAATAAGTTTCAGTCACAGAATCAGGCGCGACCTCATTTTCCTCTAAGTAGTTGATGAATTCACCATCTTCACTTGCAAGGTATTGGGCACGAACGGTTTGTTTAGCTGTTTGGTCTGCTGTTAATGAATCGATTTGTTTCAAGAAAGCTAACTTATTGGCATGTACATCGTCTTGGTCAGGTGAAGCGGGTAGGTCCATACCAAGTAATGTCGCCACTTGTAGGATATGGTTTTGTAGCATGTCACGAATAGCACCTGATTCGTCGTAGTAACCACCACGGCTACCAACTGGCATGTCTTCTGCTAGGGTGATTTGAATGTTTGAAACGAATTCCTGGTTTAATAAAGCTTCGACTGCAGGGTTAAAGAAACGTGTCGCTAAGATATTTTGCACCATTTCTTTACCAAGGTAGTGGTCAATACGGTAGATATCTTTTTCATCGAAAGAAATCGCTAAGGCATCATTTAATTCTTTGGCTGATGATAGGTCAGTTCCGAATGGTTTTTCTAAGATTACTCGGTGTGTACCGCCATCTGTCACAATTTCAGCATCCTTCAATCCTTGGGTGATTTCAGGGAATAGGGCTGGTGAAGTCGATAGGTAGTATAAATTTTTCTCACCGGTATTAAATTCATTTCTTAATCTTGCCATTTCATTGTTCAAATTCTCATAATCATCCGCTTGAGTGGCGTCATGAGATGTGTAGAAGAAATGTTTGATAAAGTTATTGATTGTTTCTTCGTCTGCTTCTTGGTCAGAAATTGAATCTAAGACGATATCACGGAAATAATCGTCAGTCCATTCACGTCTAGAGTTTCCTAGCAAAGCAAAGTTTTCAGATAATAATTGTCGCTGATATAAGCGGAATAAAGATGGGTATAGTTTACGGCGCGCTAAATCTCCTGCTGCACCAAACATAACGATAAGCCCACCAACTTGTTTGTTAGTCATTATGCTACATCCTTTCATAGTTCATCACCAATTATATACGAACTTTCATCACTTACACAAGAATTAGTCCTGACTATTCTTAGTATTTTTTAATATTCTATTATTTTAGATTTAAGAAATATAATGGTACAATACTACGGATGAGCAAAAAGAACCATACTTGCCTAAGCTGGCAAGCAGAGAAAGGTGGGAGACCATGTCTTTTACACAATTTAATTTAAAACCATTTATCAACGACGCACTCGCAGATTTAAATTTCTATGAGCCGTCTCCAATTCAAGCAACAGTTATTCCAGTGATTCAATCAGGCCGCGATGTCATTGCCCAAAGCCAAACAGGATCAGGGAAAACTCACGCCTTCTTATTACCACTATTAAATAAGATTACAGCTGAAAAACACACGCAGTTGGTTATTACAGCACCTAGTCGTGAACTTGCGGAGCAGTTATATCAAGCTGGCCGTCAAATTTTGTCATTTTCAGATGAAGATTTACATATCGAGCGCGCTTTTGGTGGGACAGATACTGTTAAACAAGCCAACCGTTTAGAAAATGCCGTACCACAAGTCGTTGTTGCGACACCAGGACGTCTATTAGACTTGATTAACAACCAATTGATTTCTGTACACCAAGTAACAGATTTCGTTGTTGATGAAGCAGACATGACCCTTGATTTAGGTTTCTTAAATGAAGTCGACCAAATTGCAGGCCGTATGCCAAAATCATTGAACATGTATGTTTTCTCAGCAACTATTCCGGACAAATTGAAACCATTCTTGAGAAAATACCTAAGCAATCCTGAATGGATAACAATTGAAGCCCGTCACAAAATTTCAGATACCATTGATAACTACTTGGTACCCGTTAAAGGGCGCGAACGTAAGGCATTGTTATTCGATACCTTAACAATTGGTCAACCTTATTTAGCTTTAATCTTCGCTAACACCAAGGAAACTGTACAAGAATTGTACAAATACTTGAAATCTCAAGGCTTAAATGTCGGCCAAATTCATGGTGATTTACCAGCTCGCGAACGTCGCCGTGTAATGAAACAAGTACAAAACTTGGACTTCCAATACGTGGTAGCAACTGACTTAGCTGCTCGTGGGATCGATATTGATGGCGTGTCTCATGTCATCAACTACGAAGTACCAAATGAATTAGAATTCTTCATCCACCGTGTAGGCCGTACTGGTCGTCAAGGTAAACCAGGTACTGCCATTACCTTCTATATTCCGGATGAATTTAAAGATATTGAATGGTTGGAAAACAAAGGAATCATCTTTGAAAATAAAGATATCAAAGACCATCAATTAATCGATGGTAAAGACCATGATGCCCGTGCTGCCCGTCAAAAAGCACCTGAAGTTGACCATACTGTAGCTGGGATGATCGAACGAAACAAACGTCGTAAAGTCAAACCTGGT
>NZ_JBOEQF010000151.1:0-5045 GCF_050689315.1 Aerococcus sp. L_32 | reverse complement strand
GCCTGGTTTAACTTTACGACGTTTGTTTCGTTCGATCATCCCCACTACAGTATGGTCAACTTCAGGTGCTTTTTGACGGGCAGCACGGGCATCATGGTCTTTACCGTCGATTAATTGATGGTCTTTGATATCTTTATTTTCAAAGATGATCCCTTTGTTTTCCAACCATTCAATATCTTTTAATTCATCCGGAATATAGAAGGTAATGGCAGTACCTGGTTTACCTTGACGACCAGTACGGCCTACACGGTGGATGAAGAACTCTAATTCATTCGGTACTTCGTAGTTGATGACATGAGACACACCATCAATATCGATTCCACGAGCAGCTAAGTCAGTGGCTACCACGTATTGGAAGTCCAAGTTTTGCACTTGCTTCATGACACGGCGACGTTCGCGAGCTGGTAAATCACCATGAATTTGACCGACATTTAAGCCTTGAGATTTCAAGTATTTGTACAATTCTTGTACAGTTTCCTTGGTATTAGCGAAGATTAAGGCTAAGTATGGTTGACCAATTGTTAAGGCATCGAATAACAATGCTTTACGGTCGCGTCCTTTAACAGGTACCAAGTAGTTATCAATGGTATCTGAAATTTTGTGACGGGCTTCAATTGTTATCCATTCAGGATTGCTTAGGTATTTTCTCAAGAATGGTTTTAATTTGTCCGGAATGGTTGCTGAGAAAACATACATGTTCAATGATTTTGGCATACGGCCTGCAATTTGGTCGACTTCATTTAAGAAACCTAAATCAAGGGTCATGTCTGCTTCATCAACAACAAAATCTGTTACTTGGTGTACAGAAATCAATTGGTTGTTAATCAAGTCTAATAGACGTCCTGGTGTCGCAACAACGACTTGTGGTACGGCATTTTCTAAACGGTTGGCTTGTTTAACAGTATCTGTTCCACCAAACGCGCGCTCGATATGTAAATCTTCATCTGAAAATGACAAGATTTGACGGCCAGCTTGGTATAACTGCTCCGCAAGTTCACGACTAGGTGCTGTAATAACTAACTGCGTGTGGTTTTCAGCTGTAATCTTATTTAATAGTGGTAATAAGAAGGCGTGCGTTTTCCCTGATCCTGTTTGGCTTTGGGCAATGACATCGCGGCCAGATTGAATCACTGGAATAACTGTTGCTTGAATTGGAGACGGCTCATAGAAATTTAAATCTGCGAGTGCGTCGTTGATAAATGGTTTTAAATTAAATTGTGTAAAAGACATGGTCTCCCACCTTTCTCTACTTGCCAGCTCAGGCAAGTGTGGTTCTTTTTGCTCATCCGTACTATTGTACCATTATATTTCTTAAATCTAAAATAATAGAATATTAAAAAATACTAAGAATAGTCAGGACTAATTCTTGTGTAAGTGATGAAAGTTCGTATATAATTGATAATGAACTATGAAAGGATGTAGCATAATGACTAACAAACAAGTTGGTGGGCTTATCGTTATGTTTGGTGCAGCAGGAGATTTAGCGCGCCGTAAACTATACCCATCTTTATTCCGCTTATATCAGCGTCAATTATTATCTGAAAACTTTGCTTTGCTAGGAAACTCTAGACGTGAATGGACTGACGATTATTTCCGTGATATCGTCTTAGATTCAATTTCTGACCAAGAAGCAGACGAAGAAACAATCAATAACTTTATCAAACATTTCTTCTACACATCTCATGACGCCACTCAAGCGGGTGATTATGAGCATTTGAACAATGAAATGGCAAGATTAAGAAATGAATTTAATACCGGTGAGAAAAATTTATACTACCTATCGACTTCACCAGCCCTATTCCCTGAAATTACCCAAGGATTGAAGGATGCTGGCATTGTAACAGATGGCGGTACACACCGAGTCATCTTAGAAAAACCATTCGGTACTGACCTATCATCAGCTAAAGAATTAAATGATGCCTTAGCGATTTCTTTCGATGAAAAAGATATCTACCGTATTGACCACTATCTTGGTAAAGAAATGGTGCAAAATATCTTAGCGACACGTTTCTTTAACCCCGCAGTTGAAGCATTATTAAACCAGGAATTCGTTTCAAATATTCAAATCACCTTAGCAGAAGACATGCCAGTTGGTAGCCGTGGTGGTTACTACGACAAATCTGGTGCTATTCGTGACATGCTACAAAACCATATCCTACAAGTGGCGACATTACTTGGTATGGACCTGCCCGCTTCACCAGATCAAGACGATGTGCATGCCAACAAGTTAGCTTTCATGAAACAAATCGATTCATTAACAGCTGACCAAACCGCTAAACAAACTGTGCGCGCCCAATACCTTGCAAGTGAAGATGGTGAATTCATCAACTACTTAGAGGAAAATGAGGTCGCGCCTGATTCTGTGACTGAAACTTATTTGGCGGGCTACTTCCAAGTCAATAACGATCGTTGGGGCCAAGTACCCTTCTACTTCAAAACAGGTAAAGCCTTGGATGACAAACGGACAACCGTTGAAATCATCCTAAAAGATGCTGGTGATAAAACAGACATCGATAAGGGTTGTAACCCAAGTCAAAGTCGCATTACCTTCAACATTCAACCAGAAACTGGTTTGGCTTTTAACCTAAATCAAAAATTACCTGGTGAAGAATTATTGCCAACTATGGTGTCAATTAATTCTAATGTAGACGAATTAAACGCTGCTTATGTACCAGACGCCTATGAAAAATTGATTTACGATGCCTTAATCGGTGACCAAACCAACTTCTCGACATGGGATGAATTGGCTGAGCAATGGCGTATCGTCGATTCAATTATTGAAAATTGGAAAAATGCCGGTACTAAAACCTTACCTACATATGTTGGTAAAACACGTGGTCCTAAAGAGGCAGATGAATTATTACGCCAAAACGGCCATGTTTGGGTAAAATAGTTTGATTGAAAATTGCCTTATAGAAGAAACGGCATATTTTACACAATCTAATCCCTATAAACAAAACCAGGAACTAAGATTAAAATCACGGTTCCTGGTTTTTCCTGTTCACTGTTTTAACGCACCTGTTTTCAATTGCCTTATAAGCAAACTAACTTTCAGAGTAAGTGAACTCTGGAACTTGAATGTCACCAGCGATAATCGCAGCTTTGGTTTCTTCAATTTGCGCCCATTCTTCATCTAACAATTGTCCTTGGGTTAGCGAAACGCCGCCATTTTCCAGGCCATAAGCTAAGCTTTCACCTGCAGGAAAGCTACTGTCTCTAGTTTGCTCGGCTAAGGCAATAATAGCTGCCCCGGTATCTTTAAGGGTCGACGCTAAGGTGAAGTTACCGCCAGTCCACTCGCCCTCGTCAGTTTGATCTCGGTCAACGCCAATCACCCATAATTGCGTTTCTGGATCTGCTTCTAGACGGTTACGGGTCTCAGTGAAAACACCATTACCAGACCCACCTGCAGCTGTATAAATCACGTCAATACCCTGCGTATACATAGCATTAGCAATTTGTTGCCCTTTAGAGGCGTCACTAAACGACTCCGTATATTGACTTTTCACTTCAATATTTTCGTCAATATAGGCAACACCCGCTTTAAAACCTGTTTCAAAACGGTCAATCACTGGAATTCTAGTCCCACCAATAAAACCAACTTGATTCGTTTCTGTAGTTAAAGCAGCCGCAACTCCAGCTAAGAAGGCAGATTCTTGGTCTTTAAAGGCGATAGATACCGCATTGTCTAGGTCAACTTCCCCATCAATCAAAGCGAAATTTTGATCAGGATTTTGCGAAGCCACTTCACTTAAGGCTTCTGCAGTTGTATACCCAAGACCAACGATAATATCATATTGGTCTGCAACCGCAACATTTAAATTAGGGATCAATTCAGATTGATCAGGTGATTCATAGTATTGGACCTTGGCACCAGTTTCCGCTTGCCAAGCTTGTAGACCTTCCCAAGCAGATTGGTTGAACGACCGGTCATCAACGCCCCCTTCATTGGTCACCATACCGATTGATAAGGCATCAGTAGCTGTTGATTCACTCGCTTGTGAACTGGATGATGACGCTGTGCTAGCATTGGCATCCGTACCGGCATTTTGCCCTTGGCAGGCCACTAAAAGTAAGGCAGCACTTGAAATAAAAATGGTCTTAAATGTTGAAGACATGAATCAATTTTCCTCCCAACGAAAAACGGCAATGTTCGTTTATTCGCATTATTATTTTCTTTACCACATTACTTTAGCATAGTCATATTTTTAAATCCATATGAACTTGTTGTTTTATTGTATTATAGTTCGTTTAGATATGCATTTGCACCCCATAAAATCTCTAAAATAGCCAATTTACTTTGAAAAGCCGAACGAAAAAAACCGCATATAAATTTTAAATTCAGATGCGGTCTTGAAAGCTATATCCTATTTTTCTATTAGTCAAAAAATTGGTCGCGACGGTATTTCATAGCCACTTCACCTAGCTGAGCTAATAATTCATCTTTCTCTTCTGAAGAATAAACGTTAGCGCCTGAGGCTTTCTCGTGACCGCCACCATCATGTTGGGCAGCAATATGGTTGATTACCGGGCCTTTAGAACGGATTCGGCAACGTACTTTACCATCTGGTTGTTCGATAAAGGTTACCCAAGTGATGACCCCTTCAATAGTTCCTGGAATTTGAACAATTTGGTAGGTTTCATTGGCGGTTAAATCAAGTGACTGCAGTAAGTCTTGTGAAATATAAACTGAATTCACAGTCCCTTGTGCTGACAATTTCATGTTTTGTAGGACATAAGCTTGCAAGCGGGCTTGAGAAATAGTTTGCGTATTCGATTCTTGCATCAAGTCAGAAGCTGGGAAGTCGTAGTTCAACAATTCACCGGCAATTTGCATGGTATCGCGGGTCGTGTTGTCATATAAGAAACGACCAGTATCCCCTACAATTCCTAAGAAGAAGCATTTAGCTGCTTCATCATTCATTTGTAAGTCATTGTCATCACGCAAGACGATAGATGCCCATAATTCTGAGGTCGATGAGATACTTGGTTCAACGATCATAAAGTCCCCGTATGGATCTTCATTTGGATGGTGGTCAACTTTG
>NZ_JBOEQF010000150.1:0-5091 GCF_050689315.1 Aerococcus sp. L_32 | reverse complement strand
CGAAAAAATGAGTAATAATGTATGGCTGACCCATTTCTTCGGTATGAATAGTATCTCAGTAATTGTCGCTATCATTTGCTTCTTAAGCTCATTACTAGCGCCATTGATTTTTATGATTATTGTGCTATTATTGACTTTAGTGCAAATTTCCTTACTGATTATTACCATGACAATACATTTTTTGCAATCAGGTAATGTTAACAAATCTAAAGCCTTCTATAGTATTTTAGGTGTTTTATTACTATTCTTTTTAGCAGTCATTTTCTTAGTTGGTTTAATCTATTAATTTTCACTAGACTTCATTAGAAGTCTAGATTCGCGGCTATGGCGGAACGGCAGACGCGCTGCCTTGAGGGGGCAGTGAGAGTATTCTCGTGCAAGTTCAAATCTTGTTAGCCGCATATGTACTTTTAACACATTTAAAAACCAGTCAGATCTTTTATTTCATAAGGGTTTGACTGGTTTTTTTGATTGAAAAAGTCTACTAAATAACAGAAATTTTGTCGTAAATACTGACTTAGGCAATACAAAAAGCGGTCCAGATGTTGAAATCTGAACCACTTTTCTTCTATATAACATTATAATGTGACAACTTCATAACCAGCAGTTTCAATAGCTGATTTAGCATTGTCACCTTGGCCAGCATGAACTTGAATTGTAATTTCAATACCATCTTCATCATTCACAAAGATATGCGATACACTTACACTCGCGTCAGCAAGGACTTTGGTAATTTCTGAAAGGACCCCTACTCTATCTTCGACAACTTTTACGACAATACGGCTACCTTTATCACCTGGTTTATAACCAGATAAGTCAATTAAGGATTTGAAGATATCTTTATAAGTTACAATCCCTTGAACTGTTTTATTTTCATCAACAATTGGTAACACGCGTAGGTTATTCGTACGCATATATTCCGCTGCTTCTTCTACCATCCACTCAGTAGTGGCAGTTGCTGCTTTCTTGTCCATGAATTTTTCAACATCAGCTTGAGAAAGAATGTAGTTTAATTCGTAAACACTTAGACTTGTCGCATCTGAAGCGGATTTTGCATCAATAATGTCTTGTGTAATTAACCCAACAAATTGACCATTCTTAGTAACCGGCAGATTATGTATCTGGTGACTTTCCATTTTGGCCACAGCTTCTGTTACAGAAGTCTCCGGTGAAACAGTGACAACATCTTTACTCATATATTGTTTAATTTTCATGAAGAACCCTCCCTATTTATCAATAGATTTTAAGTGCTTACATACATTTTATCATTTACTTGATTAAAGTACAGATTTTTCAACTTAATCTGGTTGAATTACTGTAACATTTTCGGTTGGTTCGCCGTTAACTACTTCTTGAATATAAGCCGGTGCAGATACGTTATGTTCTTCATCAAAGGTAATATCATAAGTGATACCTTCAAATCCTTCTGTTGCGCCAATAGCGTCTTTGATGGCTGTTGGATCTGTAGAATCGGCTGCATCAATCGCGTTCATCACCATATTTGCTGCGTCATATGCTACTGCAGAGAACATATCTGGTTCAGTACCAAATTTTTCAACATAAGCATTATAGAAGTCTTGTACATCCTGGTCAGCATCTTCTGTATATACGAAATGGGCTACGTAATAGACATTGGTCATATTTTCAGCACCTGCTAGTTCGACAATATTTTGGTTACCCAAACCATTAGGACCAACAATCGCAATATCGATACCCATTTCTCTGGCTTGTTTAATGATTGGACCAGCTTCTTGATAGTAACCTGCAATAAAGATTACATCAGGACTTTGAGATTTAACATTTGTTAGGACTGAGCTGAAGTCTGTATCACCAGAAATATATGATTCATCAATGATCACGTCTCCGTCAAAGTTTTCAACAAAGATATCTGTTAGGTTTTGACCATAATCAGTCGAGTTGTCTTTCAATACAGCGGCAGTTTCATAGCCATTTTGGTTGGCAAACTCGGCGATAGCAGCACCTTGGAAAGAAATTTCAAAACTTGTCCGGTAGAAGTATTCCCATACTTCACCCGTTTCTGAGTTAATGGTTGCATTATCTACTGTAGTCGTTGCGGACACAAATGGCACTTGCGCATTTTCAGCAACTGGTTGCGTAGCAAAAGTTAAGGCCGCTGTAGCGGGTCCAAGGACGACTGAATTGCCTTGCTCAATTAAATAAGTCATACCTGTAGCGGCTTCTTCTGGTGTACCTTGATTGTCGTAAGATTGATAACTCACTTCTTTTCCGTCAATTCCGCCCTCTTCATTCCGTAGTTCAACCGCCAATTGGACAGCATTATCTTGGACCACACCATAAGCCGCAGTAGCACCAGTTAGTTCCCAAAGTCCACCAATATTCACCGTATCTGAATCGCTAGTTGACACCTCTGAAGAGGATGACGAATTTGAATTATTAGAAGTGGCAGTAGTTGCTTGTGAGCAACCAGCTACTATAATAGAAGCCGCAAAGATAGTTGTTAGCATTTTAGTAAATTTCATGTTTTTCATAAAAGATTTCTCCCATCTATTTGTAAATATTGTCTCCAACCCAAACATAACTAAAGAGCCACATATAACAACTTAGCCAAATAAAAAAACGCCGACCCGTTCAAACGGGCCGGCGTTTAAGCTAAGAGCCCGTATCTCACGAGAAATAGGACTCTACAATATATGGTAGAATCCTCAGTTAGCTAATAATAATAATAAATTTTGATGTGGGAAAGCAGAAACAAATTCCGCTTGCATATTTGAATGTACAGTCATCATCGTTTCTACCTTCCTCTCTTTAAGTTAATTTAAATATAACAAATAAAATAGAATAATCAAGCATTTTTTTAATTTAATTTTAATTACTTTCTAATTTATTTAATTTCAAGCATGCTTAAGCCGATTCGACCTTTTTTCTCGTCTACTTCAGATACCCAAACTTCAACAATATCACCTACAGAAACGATATCACTTGGGTTACTTACGAATTTTGTAGACATTCTCGAAATATGAACTAAACCATCTTGTTTAACACCAACATCGACAAAGGCACCAAAATCGACAACATTACGCACTGTACCTTGTAATTTCATTCCTACTTTCAAATCTTTCAACGAAAGAACATCAGATCTTAAAATTGGCGCAGCAACGTCTTCACGTGGATCACGTCCTGGTGTCAGTAGTGACTTTTGGATAT
The DNA here is from genome assembly GCF_050689315.1 of Aerococcus sp. L_32. NCBI lineage: Bacteria > Bacillati > Bacillota > Bacilli > Lactobacillales > Aerococcaceae > Aerococcus > Aerococcus sp. L_32. Next base: position 1,905 of record NZ_JBOEQF010000150.1, on the reverse strand, counting down.
CTACTAAGGTCTCTTTACCAATACCGTATGCTTCAGATAAGACATCTAAATCAAAATTGGCAATTGTTTTTCTGGCTTCTTCACTTTGAAGTTCTTCTAAAGAAATACCTAAGTCTTTCAGAATCGCCTTAACTTCCTTATAATTTTCAGGGTGAATACCTGTATTATCTAAAATGTTGTCGCCCCCTGTAATACGGATGAAACCAACCGCTTGTTCATAAGTTTTAGGTCCTAAACGCTTTACCTTACCTAATTGCTTGCGGTCAGTAAAGACACCATTCTCATTTCGGTACTCAACGACATTTTTAGCAACTGCCATCGATAAGCCGGCAACATGGCTCAATAATGAAGCGGAAGCTGTATTTAAGTTGACGCCAACCCGGTTAACCACAGTTTCAACAGTGAAATCTAAGCTTTCAGCAAGTTCTTTTTGAGACACATCATGTTGGTATTGACCTACTCCAATGGCTTTAGGTTCAATTTTTACCAATTCAGCCAATGGGTCTTGCAAGCGACGCGCGATAGAAACGGCTGAACGTTCTTCAACATTATACTCAGGGAATTCTTCGCGGGCAATTTCACTAGCTGAATAAACTGAAGCACCAGCTTCATTGACAATGCTATAAACCAAGTCTAAGTCATTATCTTGGATTTGTTCAGCAACAAATTGTTCAGACTCACGACTTGCTGTGCCGTTACCAATCGCAACCATTTCCACTTGATAAGTTTTGATTAATTCATTGAATCTTTTGCTGGCTTCAGCTTTTTTATTGACTGGTGCATGCGGATAAATCACATCTTTAGCCAAAACTTTACCTGTGGCATCAACTACAGCTAACTTACAACCGGTTCTAAAGGCTGGGTCTAAACCTAAAACAACGCGCCCCTTCAATGGTGGTTGCATTAACAAGTTACCCAAATTCGTTGAAAACGTAGCAATAGCGTGTTGCTCAGCTGTTTCAGTTAATTTAGAACGCAATTCTCTTTCAATAGAAGGTTTTAAGAAACGATCTAATGAATCTTGTATAGCCGCTTGGATTTCGCGAGTTGACACTGGGTGACCTTTAATGAAGCGATGAACTAGATGTTCAATAATTGGAAACTCGTCTGCTTCAATAGAAACATTTAGAATTTTCAACTTTTCAGCCCGGTTAATTGCTAATACCTGATAAGGCTTCACATTTTGGATATTTTGGCTAAAATCATAATATATTTCGAAGATAGCTTTTTCATCTTCCGCATTTTTACGTTTTAGACTGGTTAATTTTCCTTCTTTTAATGTATATTTACGTAACCATAGACGAATATCTGCATCTTCTGCAATCCATTCAGCCATTATTTCGTGTGCCCCATCCAAGGCCATTTTAATGTTTTGAATTTCGTCATTTAAGAATTTTTTAGCTTCCGCTTGAATATTACCTGTAGCTGGTGATGAAAACAACCATTTAGCAAGATCTTCTAAACCATTCTCTTTGGCAATGGTTGCCTTTGTACGACGTTTTTGTTTATAAGGCGCATAAAGGTCTTCAACCGTTTGCAAAACTGTCGCTTGTTTAATTTTTTTTGCTAGATCATCTGTTAATTTTCCTTGTTCTTCAATATTTGCAAGAACCGATGATTTTCTTTCCTCTAATTGTTTCGTATATTGGTAAGCATGTTCAATTTCTCTAATTTGAACCTCGTCTAATGACTGCGTAACTTCCTTACGATAACGAGCGATAAAAGGTACGGTATTGCCTTCTTCTAGCAATCCCAATACATTTTCAATTTGCTTCTTATTAAATGGTAAGTTTTGATTAATAATTTGAATGTAAGATGACTCCATATTCAACACCTTTCTTTTTTCACGAACAATCATTATACCCCAAAAATGGTACTTTTGCCATTCTACAAATTTGGACATTT
>NZ_JBOEQF010000149.1:0-5104 GCF_050689315.1 Aerococcus sp. L_32 | reverse complement strand
GACTGTCTAAATTTGTTGAATGGCAAAAGCACCATTTTTGGGGTATAATGATTGTTCGTGAAAAAAGAAAGGTGTTGAATATGGAGTCATCTTACATTCAAATTATTAATCAAAGCTTACCATTTAATAAAAAGCAAATTGAAAATGTATTGGAATTGCTAGAAGAGGGCAATACAGTACCTTTTATCGCTCGCTATCGTAAGGAAGTAACGCAGTCATTGGACGAGGTTCAAATCAGAGAAATTGAACATGCTTACCAATATACGAAACAATTAGAGGAAAGAAAGGCATCAGTTCTTGCAAATATTGAAGAACAAGGAAAATTAACAGATGACCTAGCTAAAAAAATTAAACAAGCGACAGTTTTACAAACGGTTGAAGACCTTTATGCGCCGTACAAACAAAAACGTCGTACAAAGGCAACTATTGCCAAAGAGAATGGTTTAGAAGATCTTGCCAAATGGTTATTTTCATCACCAGCTACAGGTAATGTTCAAGCGGAAGCTGAAAAATTCTTAAATGACGAAATTCAAGACACTAAAATGGCCTTGGATGGGGCACACGAAATTATGGCTGAATGGATTGCAGAAGATGCAGATATTCGTCTATGGTTACGTAAATATACATTAAAAGAAGGTAAATTAACCAGTCAAAAACGTAAAAATGCGGAAGATGAAAAAGCTATCTTCGAAATATATTACGATTTTAGCCAAAATATCCAAAATCTGAAACCTTATCAGGTATTAGCGATTAATCGGGCTGAAAAGTTGAAGATTTTAAATGTTTCTATTGAAGCTGATGAGTTTCCAATCATTGAACACTTGGTACACCGTTTTATCAAAGGCCATCCAGTGTCAACGCGCGAAATCCAAGCGGCTATTCAAGATTCATTAGATCGTTTCTTAAAACCTTCTATTGAAAGAGAATTGCGTTCTAAATTAACTGAGACAGCTGAAACACATGCAATTGCCACTTTTTCAACGAACTTAGGTAACTTATTAATGCAACCGCCATTGAAAGGCCGTGTGGTTCTAGGATTAGACCCAGCATTTAGAACAGGTTGTAAGTTAGCTATTGTTGATGCAACTGGGAAAGTGTTAGCTAAAACCGTAATTTATCCGCATGCACCGGTCAACAAAAAAGAAGAAGCCAGCAAAAAATTTATCAAATTAATCAAGACTTACCAAGTAGAAATGGTTGCGATTGGTAACGGCACAGCAAGTCGTGAGTCTGAACAGTTTGTTGCTGAACAAATCCAAGACAATGACTTAGACTTGGTTTATAGCATTGTCAATGAAGCTGGCGCTTCAGTTTATTCCGCTAGTGAAATTGCCCGCGAAGAATTTCCTGAGTATAACGTTGAAGAACGTTCAGCCGTGTCTATCGCGCGTCGCTTGCAAGACCCATTAGCTGAATTGGTAAAAATAGAACCTAAAGCAATTGGTGTAGGGCAATACCAACATGATGTTTCTCAAAAAGAACTTGCTGAAAGTTTAGATTTCACTGTTGAAACTGTGGTTAACCGGGTTGGAGTCAACTTAAATACAGCTTCTGCTTCATTATTGAGCCATGTTGCCGGCTTATCGATGACAGTTGCTAAAAATATCGTTGAGTACCGAAACGAAAATGGTGTGTTTACTGACCGCAAGCAATTAGGTAAGGTAAAGCGTTTAGGACCTAAAACTTATGAACAAGCAGTTGGTTTCATTCGTATTACAGGTGGCGACAACATTTTAGATAATACAGGTATACACCCTGAAAATTATAAGGAAGTTAAGGCAATTCTGAAAGACTTAGGTATTTCTTTAGAAGAACTACAAAGTGAAGAAGCTAGAAAAACAATTGCCAATTTCGATCTAGATGCCTTATCTGAAACATATGGTATTGGTAAAGCGACCTTAGTAGATATTCAAAAATCACTAATGACACCAGGACGTGACCCACGTGAAGACGTCGCTGCGCCAATTTTAAGATCTGATGTTCTTTCATTGAAAGATTTAAAAGTAGGGATGAAATTACAAGGTACAGTGCGTAATGTTGTGGATTTTGGTGCCTTTGTCGATGTTGGTGTCAAACAAGATGGTTTAGTCCATATTTCGAGAATGTCTACAAAATTCGTAAGTAATCCAAGTGATATCGTTTCTGTAGGTGATATTGTTGAAGTTTGGGTATCAGAAGTAGACGAGAAAAAAGGTCGAATTGGCTTAAGCATGCTTGAAATTAAATAAACTTTCTTAAAATTAGAAAATAATTAAAATTAAATTAAAAAACACTTGAATATTCTGTTTTATTTGTTATATTTAAATTAACTTAAAGAGAGGAAGGTAGAAACAATGATGACTGTACATTCAAATATGCAAGCAGAATTTGTTTCTGCTTTCCCACATCAAAATTTATTATTATTATTAGCTAACTGAGGATTCTACCATATATTGTAGAGTCCTATTTCTCGTGAGATACGGGCTCTTAGCTAAGACGCCGGCCCGTTTGAATGGGTCGGCGTTTTTTATTTGGCTAAGTTGTTAGATGTAGCTCTTTGGTTGATGTTTGGGTTGGAGAAAATATTTACAAATAGATGGGAGAAATATTTTATGAAAAACATGAAATTTACTAAAATGCTAACGACGATCTTTGCGGCTTCTATTATAGTAGCTGGTTGCTCACAAGCAACTACTGCTACTTCTAATAATTCAAATTTATCATCCTCTTCAGAGTTGTCAACCAGCAATTCAGATACGGTAAATATTGGCGGACTTTGGGAACTAACCGGTGCTACTGCGGCATATGGTGTGGTCCAAGATAATGCTGTCCAATTGGCCGTTGAACAAAGGAATGAAGAGGGCGGGATCGACGGTAAAGATGTGAGCTATCAGTCATACGACAATCAAGGTGCACCAGAAGAAGCAGCTACAGGTATGACTTATTTAATTGAGCAAGGCAATTCAGTCGTCCTTGGACCGGCTACAGCGGCCTTAACTTTTGCTACCCAACCAGTGGCTGAAAATGCGCAAGTGCCATTTGTATCCGCAACGACAACAGTAGATAATGCAACCATTAACTCAGAAACGGGTAAGGTCTGGGAATACTTCTACCGGACAAGTTTTGAAATTTCTTTCCAAGGTGCTGCTATCGCTGAGTTTGCCAACCAAAATGACTATGAAACTGCCGCTGTATTGAAAGATAACTCGACTGATTATGGTCAAAACCTAACAGATATTTTCGTTGAAAACTTTGACGGTGACGTGATTATTGACGAGTCATATATTTCTGGTGATACAGACTTCAGCTCAGTCCTAACAAATGTTAAATCTCAAAACCCTGATGTAATCTTTATTGCAGGTTACTACCAAGAAGCTGGTCCAATTATTAAACAAGCCAGAGAAATGGGTATCGATATTGCGATTGTTGGTCCTAATGGTTTGGGTAACCAAAATATTGTCGAACTAGCAGGTGCTGAAAATATGACCAATGTCTATTACGTAGCCCATTTCGTATATACAGAAGATGCTGACCAAGATGTTCAAGACTTCTATAATGCTTATGTTGAAAAATTCGGTACTCAACCAGATATGTTCTCTGCAGTAGCATATGACGCTGCAAATATGGTGATGGACGCGATTGATGAAGCCGATTCTACAGACCCAACTGCCATCAAAGATGCTATTGGCGCAACGGAAGGATTTGAAGGTATCGCTTATGATATTACCTTCGATGAAGAACATAACGTATCTGCACCGGCTTATATTCAAGAAGTAGTTAACGGCGAACCAACAGAAAATGTTACAGTAATTGAACCAGAATAAGGTGAAAAATCTGTACTTTACTCAAGTAAATGATAAAATATATGTAAGCACTTAAAAAAAATATTGATAAATAGGGAGGGTTCTTCATGAAAATTAAACAATATATGAGTAAAGATGTGATCACTGTTTCACCGGAGACTTCTGTAACAGAAGCTGTGGCCAAAATGGAAAGTCACCAGATTCATAATCTGCCAGTTACAAAGAATGATCAATTTGTTGGGTTAATTACACAAGACATTATTGATGCAAAATCTGCTTCAGATGCGACAAGTCTAAGTGTATACGAATTAAACTATATTCTTTCTCAAGCGGATGTTGAAAAATTCATGGACAAGAAAGCAGCAACTGCCACTACTGAGTGGATGGTAGAAGAGGCAGCGGAATATATGCGTACGAATAACCTTCGCGTGTTACCAATTGTTGATGAAAATAAAAAAGTTCAAGGGATTGTAACTTATAAAGATATATTCAAAGCCTTAATTGACTTATCTGGTTATACACCAGGTGATGAAGGTAGCCGTATCGTCGTAAAAGTTGTCGAAGATAGAGTAGGAGTCCTTTCAGATATTACGAAAGTCCTTGCTGACGCGAGTGTAAGTGTATCGCATATCTTTGTGAATGATGAAGATGGTATTGAAATTACAATTCAAGTTCATGCTGGCCAAGGTGATAATGCTAAAGCAGCTATTGAAACAGCTGGTTATGAAGTTGTCACATTATAATGTTATATAGAAGAAAAGTGGTTCAACTATAACATCTGGACCACTTTTTGTATAAATTAAGTCGACATTTTTCGACGATATTTATCTTATTCAGTAGAGTTTTTTCATCCAAAAAAAAACAGCCAAAGTCCTTTTAAATTAGGGTTTCTGGCTGTTTTTTATTCATAAAAAGTACATATGCGGCTAACAAGATTTGATCTTGCACGAGAATACTCTCACTGCCCCCTCAAGGCAGCGCGTCTGCCGTTCCGCCATAGCCGCGAACCTAGACTTCTAATGAAGTCTAGTGAAAATTAATAGATTAAACCAACTAAGAAAATGATTGCTAAGAAGAATAGTAGTAAAACACCCAAAATAGTATAGAAGGCTTTTGATTTGCTAACATTACCTGATTGCAAGAAATGTATCGTCATGGTAATGATCAATAAGGCAATTTGCATTAAAGTCAATAATAGCACAATAATCATGAAAATCAATGGCGCTAGTAATGAGCTTAAGAAACAAATGATAGCGACAACTACTGAGATACTATTCATACCGAAGAAATGGGTCAGCCATACATTATTACTCATTTTTTCT
>NZ_JBOEQF010000148.1:0-5201 GCF_050689315.1 Aerococcus sp. L_32 | reverse complement strand
GGCTGATAATCTTGATAATGCCCGTGCGATTGCTAAAGCACTGTATTCTCGTTACCGGATTGTGACCCTTGAATCAGATGTGATTAACGCTGGTGGGTCAATGACTGGTGGGGCAACGAAACGGAATAACAATGCTGGTTTATTATCTCGGAAAACGGACATCGACCACTTAAGTCAGGAAATCAAGACCTTGACCGCAACCGTAACCAACTTGCAAGAAGAGATGCACCAAGCGTCGCAAGTATCTGAAGAGATGGTGAAAGACCTTGAAACAATCAAAGCACAAGGTGATGAAGCACGCTTTAGTGAACGGACTTTAACGAGTCAAATTGACCAGTTAACCGGACAAATTGCTGATTTAACTGAAGCTTTAAAAACTGGTGAAAGCCTGCAAGCTTCTGCTTCAAAAACGAAGGCTAAACAAGAAAAAGCAAAAGCCAAGTTAGTAGCGGATTTAAAAGTTGTTGACGATCAAGTAGATCAATTGAAAAATCTGATTGAGGATATGAACTTATCAGCAACTGATAAGGCTGAAAAACGAACGCAATTACAAGGGCAATTGCAGGCTGCTGAAACAGATTTAGCGGTCTTAAAATCACAATACACTCAAGTTGAAAGTCAATTAGCAGGTCAAGAAGCTGAATTAGCAGCAAAAGAAAATCAGGTAAGCCAAGTAGAAGCGGAACTTAAGTTGATGCGGGAAGCTATTTTATCCAATTCTGAAACTTCTGGCACCTTGGAAGCTGATTATCAAGCAGCTGTGAAAGCACAAAAAGACTGTGAAGCTGAACTAAAAGCAATGCGAAAGGTCCGCAATGAGGCGCAGAATAAGGCCGATGCCCTAGACCAAGAAGTTCAAGAGATGAATACACATCTTCAAGACTTGCTTGAAAAACAAGCTAAGGTGGAGGCAACAGCTTCTCGATATGAAGTATCGATTGATAACCATTTAACCCACCTTCGGGAAGAATACGGTCTGACCTTTGAACGGGCAAGAGCGACGTCAGAATTAACCATGTCCATGGAATCAGCATCCTTAAAAGTTCGTCAGTTGAAAAAAGAAATTGAACAAATTGGACCGGTTAATTTAGCAGCCATTGATGAGTTTGAAGAAGTAAATGAACGGTTTACCTTTATGCAAAAACAAAGAGATGACGTATTGGCTGCCAAAGAAAAACTCTATCAAACAATTTCTGAAATGGATGAAGAGGTGGCTGAACGATTTGAACAAGCTTTTATTGCTATTCGGGATGCTTTTGAAGATATCTTTCCTAAATTATTTGGTGGAGGTCGTGCGAGTCTGAAATTGACCAAGCCAGATAATCTGTTAGAATCAGGAATTGACATTGAAGCTCAACCACCTGGGAAACGGCTGCAACACCTATCCTTATTATCAGGTGGGGAGAAAGCTTTAACTGCAATTGCCTTATTGTTTGCGATTTTAGATGTGAAAACTGTACCTTTTTCAATATTAGATGAGGTGGAAGCGGCACTGGATGAAGCCAATGTAGCTCGTTATGGTCGGTTCTTACGTGAATTTGCGGATAAGACGCAATTTATTGTCATTACCCATCGTAAGGGGACAATGGAATCAGCTAATATCTTGTACGGCGTAACCATGCAGGATTCTGGTGTGTCTAAATTAGCGGCAGTTCGTTTAGAAGATTTTGATGAGAAATTACTAGAATCATCAAATTAAAAAGGAATTATTCGTTTTTCATGGGGAAATGTGGCAAAATGTAAGTAATTTAGTAAAAATATTGAACAGAAATATGAGGGCATTATGATTGAATTAATTGCAATTGATTTAGATGGCACTTTGTTACGGAATGATAAGACGATTAGTGAGGGTAACCGTGAAATGATCCGCAAGGCGATTGATAATGGTGTGGATGTTGCGATTTGTACTGGTCGACCACTTGAAGCAATTCAAAAATTCTTGGATACTTTAGAGACAAATACTGATGACCACTATTCAATTACTTATAACGGTGGACTAGTCGTTCAAAATAAGACTGGTAAGGTGGCTAGCCAAGTGACCATGTCTATGGCGGATGCTAAACGGTTATATGACGTGATGGCGTCTCTAGAATTACCACTTGAAGCGGTATTAATCGATGCAGTTTATCAATTCCCATTCCCTGAAAACCATCCAGGTCTTTATCAACAAACAATGAATTTCTTACCATTCAAACAATTTGATATGGACAATTTAGATCCAGAAACGGCTATTTTTAAAGTGGTGATAAATACAGAAACAGACCATTTAATGCGTATGATTGATCAAATTCCAAACTGGGTATATGAAGATTTCGAAGTGATGCGTAGTCATCCTTTCCAATTAGAAATCATGCCTAAAGGGATTGATAAAGGAACTGGTGTGAGTCATTTAGCTGATATTTTAGAATTAACTAAAGACCAAGTGATGGTAATTGGTGATGAGGAAAATGACTTAGCTATGCTTAAGTGGGCCGGTACATCTGTGGTGATGGAAAATGGTCGACCAGATGTAAAAGCGTTCGCAGATTATATCACAGATTCTAATGAAAATGACGGGGTTGCTAAAGCAATTGACCATTTTGTTTTCTTTGAAACAGATAATTAATAGTTATAATAACTATTTTAAATTTCTAAAATTATAAGTAAGCCGTAGGATTTCACTACTTCTAGCATTGCCTTAAATGCAGTGGGACCGGAATTAGCCGAGGTCTAATTCCTTGTCTGACGATTCAGAGAGTAAGCCATAAATGCCAACTCTCTGATATGGGTCAGTCATCCTTTTTCACTGCGAAGGCATGCTAGAAAAGTTCCAGCCTTATGTTGAACACGACTGACACTATTTAATACAAGAAATAGTCAGTAAAATAAATTTAAAATTTGTATCTTAATGTCAACTTTATCAAATGGCATTTGGTTCTTGAAAATCTGTTTCAATTGTTTTCCATGGATAATATTTTAAAAGTATTCTGGTTGCTTATTTTATAATATAGAGTAGGTTCGTTGATATATTACTTGACCTATAGTTTTATGATTACACACGAGATTTTTATTTTAGTAAAGGAGTGATACGATGGGATTATTTGACCGTATTAAACGCGCGTTTACGGGTGAGGATGAGATTGTTGAGCAACAGCGTCAATCTGAATCGCCTAGTCAAGAGCAGATTGTCTTTGAAAAGTACGATAAGGGTGTTGAAAAGACACGTCGTTCTTTCTCTGACCGTATGAATGAATTATTTGCTGGTTTCCGCCAAGTGGATGATGAATTTTTTGATGATTTAGAGGAGACTTTCATTTCTTCTGATGTTGGTTTTGACATGACACTTGCCTTATCTGATGCAGTGCGTGAGGAAATACAACGTCGCGGTGCTAGTTCAGGGGAGCAAGTAAAAGATGTCATCATTGAAAAAATGGTGGAGATTTACGACAAAGGTGGTGAGCCGAGTGTTGAAATCAATGAAAATCCAGATGGCCCAACAGTTGTTTTATTTGTTGGGGTGAACGGCGTCGGGAAAACAACTACCATTGGGAAAATGGCTTACCAATTAAAACAAGATGGTAAAAAAGTCTTGCTTGCTGCAGGGGATACGTTCCGTGCGGGTGCGATTGAGCAATTAGAAGAATGGGCACGCCGTATTGATGTACCAATCGTGACTGGTAAGGCGCAAGGTGACCCGGCTTCTGTGGCTTTTGACGCTGCTAAAACTGCGCGTGAAGGTGGTTATGACTATTTATTAGTAGATACAGCTGGACGACTACAAACTAAAATTAATCTAATGAATGAATTAGATAAAATGAAACGTATCTTAACGAGAGAATTACCTGGTTCACCGCATGAAATTTTATTGGTACTCGATGCAACAACGGGGCAAAATGCCTTAGTACAAGCTAAAGAGTTTGATAAGACTGTAGATATTGACGGTATTGTCTTAACCAAACTTGATGGGACTGCCAAGGGTGGCGTGATTTTTGCAATTCGTTATGAGATGGATATTCCCGTTAAATTTATCGGACTTGGTGAAAAAGTGGATGACCTGCAAGTATTTGATGCAGAGAAATTCATTTACCAATTAATCAAAGATGTTGTAGAAGTTTAACTTGAATAGACAGAAATAGACTAACTTAAGCCATAGATGAATGGTTACGTTAGTCTATTTTTTTGAATATAGAATAAAGAATTGAATTTTGGTTAATCATATTTCTGGTCACTATTGCCGTTGGTGATGTTAATTTAAGGAATTTTAGCTATCTGATCATTTTAAACTGTTACTTTTAGACAAATCTCTATACTATTTGTGAAATTTATCCATAAAAAACAAGCTTGGAATGAGAATAGGCCTGTTTGTATCGAAGAAAAAATTAAGCTGTGGCGCTAAAGTGAATGGATGTACTGAAAATTGTTGGGGTGTATTTTCAGTACACCTCTGTTATAGCGATTTCAGCTTTGTTATCGGTCATCATTTTTACGTTTCTCAACCAGATTGTTGCTTGTCTCGGATAGTATCAATCGCAAGAATAATCGCGAGGACAATAATGGGGTCTACTTGAGTATCATCAATCGTAATTTCAAAGGTATCTGACCAAGATAGCATTTTTGCTTTAACCTCCGCAATTGTCTGATTTTTTTCATCTGTAATGACATATTGCCAACCTAAAAAGTCTCCTTGAATTGTCCATCCAATATCTTCAATGGTCATTTTGGTTTTAAATAAGGTCATTTTTTGTTGGATAGTAGCTATATAATCATTGCCTCTGTAGACCTTTAGGTGGGTTAAAAAGCGAAAAGGCGATTCTTTAACATAAGCCAGTTCCTCATTTGTTAGGGCATCATAAATCCGTAATTGGCGACCAACTGAAAATAATTTGCTAGATACACGAAATAGGGGTGTTTGATTGTGGTCGTAAATATTAAAATCCTGCTTCAACGAAAATAACTTTTGCTTCATATACAATTTCATGTTCCCATCCCCTTATACATCTTTTTATAAAATTATAACTTATAAAGTTTAGAAAGGACAATATATGTACTAATTGGTTAGAAATCAGTATCTTTTCTATTTTTTTAATTTACGAACTTTGATATAATTGATTTGTGAAATATGGGTTTATTAACGTACAAAACTCGTAAAATTAAAGATTATATTCTGTTTTTATATGCACAAAGTGTTATTTGGATAAAAAATGAGAGAAAAATAAGTTGAG
>NZ_JBOEQF010000147.1:0-5233 GCF_050689315.1 Aerococcus sp. L_32 | reverse complement strand
ATGGTAGAAGTGTTTCAAACTCATTTCGTTGGTGGTATCATCCATTACTTCGCCATCTTTAAAAGTAATCTTTAAAGTTACCTCGTACACATCGGGATGGTTTTTTAATTCGTCAGGCAAACTAGATGTACTATCTACAATGATTGCTGAGCGCATAATATTCTCCTCCTTGTAACACTTGGTGCACTGTGTTTATTCAAGGTACATTATAGCAAAAAAAATGCGATAAATCGCATTTTTCTCGAATATTACAATTCGGCATCTACCAATAAAAAGATCCCAATCGAGCCGTTCCCTACATGGGTCCCTACAACCGGCGTTAATGCAGAGACAGTTACTTGTGACATATCCATATCATCTGACATATTGGCAACAAGTTCTAAAGCGCGTTCTGAAGCGTTTGAGTGGGCTACAGACACATGTAAACGATCGCCATACTTAGCGTGGGCAGTCTCGTAAATCCCTTTGAATTTTTCTTTCATTTTACGGTCAGTACGTATTTTATCAATCACTTCTAGCGCACCCGTTTGGTCAATTTTAATTAAAGGTGTAATTTTTAATAGGTTACCAAAGAAGGCACCGGCAGCTGATAAACGGCCTCCTTTTACTAGGTTGTCCAATGAACCCACCAAGATATAAGTTTCACTTTCGTTAGCTACTTGTTCTAAGGCGGGTACAACAGTTGCTGCAGTATGACCTGCTGTTAATAATCGTAAACACTCACCTACCAAATGTTGCGACACAGCTGATGTCGACTTAGCATCAATAATATGGGTGGTAACTTGATCGGTAAACTCTCTTGATACCGCTTCTAATGAAGACAGAGTGCCACTTAATTGACTAGCAATCACAATGCCATAAACTTCATCATAGCCAGCTTTGATAATTTCTTCATATAGGTCATAAATTTGTCCGTTTGTCGGTTGTGACGTTGTTGGTAATACTGTCATATTTTCTAATTCATTATAATAGTCTGAGATCACTTGGGGGTCACTAGAATCTTCACGCACTTCTCCATCAGGAAAAATAACACTCAACTTAATCTGAAATACATTCTCTAGACTGCTTAGGTCTTCTGGTAAAGTTGCTGTTGAGTCAACAATAATTGCTGTTTTCATATTTATGGGTCTCCTTAAAAAATACATCATTGTACTAAAAATGGTGTCGACATAGTTTAACATGACCACGAGACAAAAAAAAGAGTAAGTTTTAACACTTACTCTTTTTCCTAGTTATCATAACTAGATCGTTCATAAAGTTTCATTTAGCCATTGCGATGCGCTTCAAGTTCAGTAGCCTTATTTAATACACGTTTACGATTTGAATGAGTAAACAAGCAATACAACAATACACCTAGAATGAAAGAAATACCCTGTACTAGAGTCCCTAATATATAAATCCATACTTTTATGTCTGACTCTTATTGCACTAGCGCATCTGAAACGTAATCTACCATAGCTAAAGCTTGCCCCGAAATAAATCCGGCTTATCCTGCTTTACGTGCAAATGAATAAAGAGAATATACAGCACCATCTTGACGATTACGCGTTGTCACTTCACTATCATTTACAACCTCTAAAATTGCCGTCCAGATAACTGAATTGAACATAGCAGATTTAAGATAACCCATAACTGTCATCACACTATATACATATTATCAGTACTGTTAAAGTACAAGGTTGAAGATATGAGACCAACAAAATTCATAATAACTGAGGCTAATTCTTTCTTACCAAAACGGCTGGCTAGATTTTTGTAACGACGCAGCTTCCTTATCCATCTTCACACGTTCAGTAGTATTTTTATTACTGATGATATGCATTTTAAATATACTGTTATCGTTGTACTAGAAAAAAATATACGTTTATTACATTTTGTTGGCATACGTAACAGTTAATATATGCGATATAAAATGATCTCTATCAAGTTTATAAACGATAGTTGTATTTTGCAAACAAAAAAACACCTCACTTCAAATCAAGAAGTAGAGGTGTTATCCGTTCGTTTAACTAGCTATTTTTTCTTTTTCAGTAAGAATAATACCAATAACGAGTCCAATCAGAGCTGGGACTAGCCAGCCAAATCCAAAGGCATAGAATGGCAGAATCGTATCAGCAAATTGACCAATAGCTTCTCCACCGATTGCATTAAAGATGCCTTCGGGTAAAGTTTTAATGAAATCGAATAAGGCTGCAAACATTGTAAAAATAGTAACCCAGCGATATACATGTTTACTGGTATAAATAGGTTCACATAAAGCGATAATAACTAGTGAAATTGCTAATGGATACAAGAACATTAATACCGGCGTGGATAAGCCAATAATCGTTGTTAATCCTACGTTTGAAACAAGGAAAGATAAGACCGCAAATAAAATAGTCCAATTGGTCAATGATAATTTATTCGGGAAAAGTTCTTCAAAAGTTTCTGCACAAGCTACAATTAATCCGATTGCTGTCTTTAAACATGCGAAGACCATAACTATAGCTAAGATGACTGAGCCAGCAGTTCCAAAGTAGTGTTGCGTAATCAAGGAGAGCGCGATACCACCATTTTCTTGTACATCAATAAAGCCACGACTTTGTGTACCTAAAATAGCTAAGCTGAAATAAATCAAACCCATTAATATAGCAGTTAATAAACCGGATCTTACTGTTGAATTGGCCAAGTTTTTAGGTTCATTCACGCCTAATTTACGGATTGAGCGAATAATAATGATACCAAAAGCCAATGCCGCTAAGACGTCCATCGTATTATAACCTTCCAAAAACCCTTGGAAAAAGGCTTGATTTGAATAGCTAGCAATTGATTCAACTTCAGCTACGCTTGTTTCCGGCATTGTAAATGCACGAATAAAAATAATTGCTAAGAAAATAAGAAACACAGGATTTAAGAACTTACCAATATAATCCATAATGTTTGATGGCCGAAGTGATAATGCCAAGGCTACCCCGAAAAATAAGGCTGAATAAATCAATAAAGCGACAGGTGACCCAGCGAAACTTGTTGTCGCAAAACCCACTTCAAAAGATACAGATGCCGTCCTTGGACTAGCGAAGAATGGGCCTATAGTTAAATACAGTGCTACCGTAAAAAAGTATGCATATTTTCTAGAAATCTTACTTGCTAAATGAAAGACACCTTCTGAGTGTGTCATCCCCATAGCGGCTACTGCTAGTAAAGGTAGTCCAGTTGCAGTAATAATAAATCCTAGACTTGCTTGCCAAACATGGTTACCAGCCATTTGTCCCATTAAAACAGGGAAAATAATATTACCAGCACCAAAAAATAAGCCAAACAACGTGGAAGCTACGACAATGAGCTCGCGCATTGTCAGCTGTTTATTTAAATTTGGTTTCATAATTATAACTCCTTTTCGTATTCAACAAAAATACCATATCCTAACATAAAACAACATTACATTAAGATAAAATTTAGGGAATTTTAATCCCATCCTCTTTTGAATTACGGATATTTCATAGGGAATTTTCTTGTAAAACATAGGAATATGCTATAATTTATAGCGTTAATAGGATGGGGAAAGTAGACGCAATAATCAAATATATTTCAATATGCTTTCGTCCGTACAAAAATTTTTTAACAACATTTAAGGAGAATACTATGCAAATCGCGATTGTAGGATTAGGTGTAGCTGGAAATGGCACCTTGAAAGCCCTGATTGATTTTAAAAACCAACATCCAAAGCAACCCTTAACAATTGATATTTATGATGAATCTACGTCCTTAGGCAATGGTTTCCCCTATCAAGAGGACGACCATAAGTTAGTAATGAATTCATATGCGAAAGATTTGTCTATCGAAGCAGATAATCCTAATGATTTATTAGACTGGTTGTCATACCACCACAAAGAATACTGTAATCCAGCAGCTTTTATCCCCCGTGCAATGTACGGTGATTATCTAAAAGACCGTATGAAACATTATTTAGACAATGACCACGTTCATATCCATTACCAACGTATTCAAGACATCCAAGTTGTAGATCAAACAGGTAGTCATATTACAGGCAGCCAGGAAAAGAATTACTACTATCAATTACAAACAGCTGATGGTCATTGGCAGAACACCATCTATAACGTCGTTTTCTTAAATATTGGGCATCCACCTTATGCAGATCGCTATCACTTAATGGGGCACAGTGGATATATCCATGATCCGTACCCCGTAAATGAGAAACTTGCCACTATTCATCCAAATAAAAAGATTGGCATCATTGGATCCGGCTTAACTGGTCTAGATGTTATGCGTTACCTACAATATCACTATGCTGGTCAACTCGCTCGTTCAATTACCTTCTTTACACGATCTACACCATTCTCCTCTGTTAAACAAGGGCCATATGATGGTTATATTCAGGCTACTTTTAATATGGATTGGATTAAAAATCAGCAGTCAGCCCATAATGGTTATATTCCACTAGATAATATATTGGAAACTTTTATGGTAGATATGGCAGTTAATAATGTAGATGTTAAACGCGTAATTGACCGATATGGTAGTGGCTCTATCACGGAGATTCGTCAAGAATTAGCCCACTACGATCGCGATTTACATATATTCCAAATTTATACAGGTATTGTCACGCCTTATTTACCTTATATATACATGGGCATGTCGATACTTGACCGCAATATATATAAGCAAGAATATATGCCTATTTTTGAACATTTCAGAAGTCAAATGACACATGAAGCCCTAGGGGATATTATGCAATGGTATGATGAGGGGAAAGTGACCTTCCACAGTAAACTGGCAGATATCAAACCGTATAGTGATGGGGGGTTCGAACTGATCTTTGAGAACGGTTCAAGCAAGCATGTGGATATTTTAGTGAATGCAGCTGGATTTGAAAGTCAATTACTGCCGGCAACACAGCAAGATTTATTCATAAAAAATATGGTTAACCGTGACTTATTTACCCCTGCCTTAGACGGTGGTGTGCTAGTAACCTGGCCTCAAGGACAAGTCATTTCTCAACGGTATGGAACACTCGACAACCTCTTATTGTCAGGTCGTTGGATTATGACCACACAATACGGAAACAACAATGCACAAATGTCTTTTGCCTTTGGACAACAAGTCGCAAAACAATTTATAGATCGGCAAGTAAAAGCGTATAAATAAATAAAAGTCTGACCTGATCGCAATGCTTCTTAATCAGGTCAGACTTTTCATTTTATACTGCTAATTGATTTGATCCATCACTATAATC
>NZ_JBOEQF010000146.1:0-5303 GCF_050689315.1 Aerococcus sp. L_32 | reverse complement strand
GACTGCGTGTAAAATAATGCAGCAAAATTGAAGCAAGCTCGTCAACATTTCAACCACTGACAACCGTCAGTAAGCCAAGTAGTCTGCGGCTGCAGAAGACGAAAGCGCTAAGGTGAAATGCACGAATGCGGTCAATTTAAAAGGTTATTTTACTCCAAAATTTTATTTTTATGGAGGAATATATAATGTCTCGTTTTACAGGATCTAACTGGAAAGTTTCTCGTCGTTTAGGTATCTCAATCTCAGGTACTGGTAAAGAAATCGCTCGTCGTCCATACGCACCAGGTGAACATGGTAATGGTCGTCGTGCTAAATTATCTGAATACGGCTTACAATTACAAGAAAAACAAAAATTACGTTTCATCTACGGCATGAACGAAAAGCAATTTGCTAACTTATTCGTTCAAGCTGGTAAAATCAAAGAAGGTAAACACGGTGTTAACTTCATGATCTTACTAGAACAACGTTTAGATAACGTAGTTTACCGTTTAGGTTTAGCGACTACTCGTCGTCAAGCTCGTCAATTAGTAAACCACGGTCACATTACTGTAGACGGTAAACGTGTTGATATCCCATCATTCCGTGTTCAACCAGGTCAAGTAATCTCTGTACGTGAAAAATCTAAAGACGTTAAAGTAATTAAAGAAGCAGTTGAAGGCTTATACGGTCACGTACCTTACGTACAATTCGACGCTGAAAAATTAGAAGGTTCTTTAATTCGTTTACCACAACGTGACGAAATGAACCAAGAAATCGACGAATCTCTAGTCGTTGAATACTACAACAAATTAATCTAATTTTAGATGACTTGTTAGCGAAAAGGTCGGGACATTGTTCCGGCTTTTTTATTTGCTGTAGAGATGGATACAAACCAGAAAGATGGTCAGATTGAAACGATGGACGTCATTTTGTTAGAGAAATTGTATTTTCGGAAAAGGGTTTCAGCAAGATACTGTTTAATCGATTGATTTGAAATGCAATTTTAATATAACGCATATTTTTTTTGTTTGAATTATGATAATATAGGGGTTAAATAACCTTTAAAAATTTTTATAAAATATCAACGGATAGAAGGAGGCGTGCGTGTGCCGTTTTTAATAGCATTGTTAATCTTAATTATATTGGTATTACTTGGTTACGGACTGATTTATTATTTAGGACGTAAACAAACTCAAGCCAATATTGAATTAGATGAACAAAAACAAGAGATCATGTCTACTCCGGTAGCGGACAAACTATATACACTGCGCAACAAGAATGTTTCGGGAGCAACGCGTAGAGTATACGAGAGTGAACAAGCCAAGTGGCAAACCATCACTCGTTTTCGTTTACCAGAGATCGAGGCAGCATTAGTTTCTGCCCAAGATTACACGGATAAATACAACATCGTTAAAGCAAGAAGTGTTGCTGACGAAGTAGAAACCATCCTAGAAGAAACGAAGGATGAAGTGAATGGCATCAACGACCGTTTAACTGAAATATTAGCCAGTGAAAAAGCATCTGAAGACAAGCATGAAGAAACTTACGAGCGCTACGCAGCCTTACGTAAACAATTGCTGGCACACGGCTATAAATTTGGTGATGCCCTAGAAACCTTAGAGCACCATTTAGCTTATATCGAACTTGATTTCACTAAGTATCACCAACAAATGAATGATGGTGATTTCATAGGCGCTCAAGAGGTATTGGTACAAATCGATGCTGACTTGAACGAATTAGAGCAAATGATGGAAAAAATTCCGAATTTGTATAGCAAGTTAAACGAAGAATATGTGGAACAAGTGGCCGATATGCAACAAGGTTTTGCACATATGGAAGAGGAAAACTTCCACTTCCCTATTGATGTTGATATTCCAAAAGAAATTTCTGCCTCTGAAAAGAAAGTAGCTGAAGCTAAAAAGGCTGTGTCAGATGCAGACTTGACCCAAGCTTCTGAACTAATGGAAGCTGCTGGGGTACAGATCGACCATACTTATACTTTGATGGAGAAAGAAATTGCTTCAAGAGAGTATATTGGGAAAAACCAAGGTGCTGTTCAACGCCGCTTGGAACAAGTAACACAAAGCAACCGCTATGGGGCATTAGAAATTGACCGTGTAGCGCAAAATTACATATTATATGACAATGAAATGGGTAAAATGCAAGAATACGCTGATCAAATTGAACGGCAAAAAGACGTGTTGAAAACAACAGATGACCAATTAGCAGAACACCAAATTGCTTATTCAGATATGGAAACACGTTATCGTGAAATCTATGACCAGTTAGCTGAAATTGACAAAGGTCAATCAGCGATTGTTGTGGCTTTGGCTAACCTACGTCAAAGAGAGCGTGATGCACGCGATGACTTATACATGTTCGAACTTGATTTACGTAACATCAAGCGTTCAGTAGAAATTCATCATTTACCAGGCTTGACTAATGAGTACTTAGATTACTTCTTCGATACAAGCGACCGCATTGATCAATTGTCAGAATCATTAAACCGTGTCAAATTAGACATGGTAGAAATTGAAAATCTAACCGATCAAATTGCTAAGGCGATTGAATACTTGGATGATGAAACTGAAAAACAAGTCCGCGCTGCCCAATTAACAGAGTCAGCGATCCAATACGCGAACCGTTACCGTCCGCAACATCCAGAGTTGAACGCGGTAATAGAACGGTCATATTATTTATTCGATAAAGAATTTTTATACGAAGATGCCTTTGAAAATATTGCCCGAGCGGTTGACCAAATTCAACCAGGTGCAAGACAAGAAATCATTCAGCAGTATGACCAAGAAAATCAAGTAGGCTAATTTTAGAAAGGACCGAGACATGTGCTCGGTCTTTTGCTGTTTTTAGTCAGTAGTAGCTATTTATCAACTATAAGCTTTAGGTTGGAAAAGGATGAATCCAGGCTATTTAGCGGGTATTTATTTTCTAGATAGAGGCTGTCAAATTAAGGTTGGTTACTTTGGGGCCAGCTACTTGCAATTTGTGATATATGGCTATAATATGTTAAGAGTTGAAAAGGGAAAAAGGAAGGAACGACCATGTCAGAAATGATCTATTTTGATAACAGCGCAACGACGAAAATTGCGCCGGAAGCACTACAAACGATGACACAAGTCATGCAGACATATTACGGTAACCCGTCTAGTTTGCATAAGTTGGGGACTGAAGCATCAAAACTATTAAATTCAGCGCGTAAACAAGTTGCCGACTTGCTAGGCGCACAATCAACGGAAGTCTTCTTCACTTCAGGTGGCACGGAGTCGAATAACTGGGCCATCAAAGGAACCGCGATGGAAAAGCTGAAATACCACGGTAACCACATTATCGTTTCAAGTGTGGAACACCCATCTGTCCGTAATACCATGGAAACCTTGAGTCAAAATGGCTTTGAGATTACCTATCTACCGGCTGATAAATTGGGGAAAGTCCATGTTGAAGATGTGGCTGCGGCGATCAAAGAGACGACGATTTTAGTATCTGTAATGGCGGTCAATAATGAGATTGGTGCTATTCAACCGATTGCTGAAATTGGTGACTTGTTAGAAAAATATCCGACCATCCATTACCATGTTGATGGTGTGCAAAGTGTCGGAACTTTTGAAAAACCATTAATCCATGACCGTGTTGACTTGATGAGTTTTTCAGCCCACAAGTTTAACGGCCCACGTGGCATCGGTATTTTATATAAGAAACAAAACCGTGTGATTGGTCATTTGCTTGATGGCGGTGGCCAAGAAATGGGCCAACGGTCAACGACTGAAAACTTAGCGGGGATTGCAGCGACTGCAAAAGTCCTCCGGATGGCTCTAGCTGAAGCTAAGGATGTGAAGGCCAAAGAGGTTGCTATGCAAGAGAAATTGCGCGCTTTTTTTGCCGAACATACAGACCTTGTCCAAGTCTTTAGTCCTGAAGATGCAGCGCCACATGTCCTATGTTTCGCCTTAAAAGGTGTCCGCGGGGAAGTGATGGTTCATGCCTTGGAAGATGAGGATATCATCGTGTCTACAACTAGTGCTTGCTCAAGTCGTGCCGTCAACAATAGCTCGTCTACACTTGGGGCGATGAAGGTGGATCCAGTTTGGGCTAAACAAGCCATTCGTTTAAGTTTTGGGAAAGACAGTACCATGGCTGAAGTCAACCAATTTATCGATGTATATACGAAACTAATGAAGAAATTTGAACGCATTCAATAATACGGGAGGTAATATGAAAGAATTAATTATGATTCGCTACGGTGAATTATCGACGAAGGGTAAGAACAAGCGTAACTTCGTGACAACCCTAGGCCGAAATATCCGCGAAGCTTTAAGTGAATACCCAGACATTAAAATCAACCAACAATATGACTTTATGTTTATGGAATTAAATGGGGCGCCTCAAGATGAGGTCCTTGCTGGTTTGGAAAAGGTATTTGGTATTCAAAGTTTCTCACCAGCGATTGAATTAGAGCGCGATTTCGACTCGTTAAAAGAAGCAGCAGTTAAATTAGTGAAGGCTGAAATCGCTAAAAATGGCGTGCAATCTTTTAAAGTGGCAACATCGCGTTCAGACCACAACTATTCAATGGATACAAATGATATCAACCAAGCCTTGGGTGGCTTTTTGGCGGAAAAATTCCCTGAATTAAAAGTTCAGATGAAGAAACCAGATTTAACCATTCGTGTCAAAGTGCGCGAACAAGATTTCTTGGTATCGTCAGAATGGATTAACGGGGCAGGCGGATTACCAGTAGGGACATCTGCAAATGCAGTATTGATGTTATCAGGTGGGATCGATTCACCGGTAGCCGGATATTTAGCCATGAAACGTGGGATGCGGATCACGGCTGTCCATTTTGCCTCACCACCATATACTAGTCCACAAGCCTTGAATAAAGCGAAGGACTTAACGGAAAAACTGACGAAATTTGGTGGCTGGATTAACTTTGTGGAAGTGCCATTTACGGAAACCCAGGAAGCCATTAAAGAGCATGTGAACCCAGCTTATTTAATGACCATTACCCGCCGGATGATGATGCGTATTTCAGATGAATTGCGAAAACAATACAATGGCTTAGCGATTATAAACGGTGAATCGATTGGCCAAGTGGCATCACAAACACTAGAATCAATGTTCGCTATTAATGAAGTGACTTCAACGCCGATTATTCGTCCAGTTGTCGCTATGGACAAATTGGAAATTATCGATATTTCGCAAAAAATTGATACTTTTGACTTATCTATTCAACCATTTGAAGATTGTTGTACCGTCTTTGCGCCACCATCACCAAAAACTAAGCCAAAATTGGATGATATTGCCTACTA
>NZ_JBOEQF010000145.1:0-5336 GCF_050689315.1 Aerococcus sp. L_32 | reverse complement strand
GATGTATTTACCGGCTAAGGCTGGTAATTGGGCCCCATTATTTCTTAATGACACCATACCCAACATGTAGTCATGAACTGCTCCGGCGAAAATACAACCAAAGATAATCCATAAGTAGGCAACTGGTCCATATAAGGCACCCATGATAGGTCCGAATACAGGTCCTGTCCCTGCGATATTTAATAATTCAATAATACCATTCTTCCATCTAGGCATTGGCACAAAGTCCATACCATCTTGTAAAACTTCCGCTGGTGTCGTCCGTTCTGGATTTGGCTCGAAGTTTTTCTCGATATAGCGACCATAGGTGAAGTATCCTACAACTAAAGCGGTGACACCTATTATAAATGTCCACATAAAAATTTCCTCCCTTTTTTATCAATGTAAGCGTTTATACCTTTATATTATCACGCTATACGGACATACAAGTCAATTTTACTTGAAGAAATTCATTTTCACTATATTTATTTGTACATTGCTGTTTTTATGAATATGAGAAAAAAAGTAATTTAAACATTGAGATACAAACCTTTTCATGCCTTATTTTCATTTTACCCCTTGTCAGCTTCATGCTTCTCTTATATAAAAAATGCAATATACAGTACAATTTTGTACTCATCACTAATCCAAATACTTATGTAGCTGAGGGTAAATAAAAAAAGAGAGGTAGCTTACCATCCGCTACCTCTCCATAATATTTTTCCACATCGAATGTTTTAAAAATTATCCCGTAAATTTCTCAAATTTTTAAATGCTGTGACATCTTCTGCTTGCATAAAAATGTTAATGATTTTTTCTCTACCAATAGTTGAAGGATAAGTAGGATGGTTTGCAGCATTTAAAACTTCTGCTTGCCCTAAGGCTTCAGCAATTACTTCATTTTCTGGAAATACTGAATGTGCAAATTTTAAATTGGTTAAGGTGTACTCGTGTCCTGCAAATACAGCGATGTCATCATCTAAACGGCTAAAAGTTTCTAAGGCATCAAAGGCTGCTTGGTAGTCGCCTGTGAAAACCCGGCCGCATCCGGCTGAAAACATGGCGTCCCCTGAAAATAGAAACTGATTATCGACAATATAGGCTAAATGTCCTGCTGTATGGCCCGCTGAAAGTAAGGCGGTTACTGTATGACCTAAAATATCTACCTGGCTACCATCTTCTAAAATTGTCATATCGTCAAAACCTGGCACTTCACTTGGACCATAAATATTAGTTTCTGGGTAGGCCTGGATAATTTCCGCTACACCACCAATATGGTCGTCATGTTTATGTGTTAATAAAATAGCAATTTGGATAGGTTTTTCTACTTCGATATAAGATAAAACTTCTGCTGCTTCACCCGGGTCAACAATCACAACACTATTTGTATCTTCAATCATCCAAATATAATTATCTGCTAATGCATGTATTGGGAAAATATTCATACGTAAACTCCTCACTACTCCTTGTATACTTAACGTAATCCATATAAAAAATGATCTTTCTCTTGCATCTTAACATATCATGCATACGAATCGCCATTTATCAAACTGAAACAACTTTTATTTATGATAAGGTTCATTATTCTGTATTCTAAAGGCGCGATAAATCTGTTCTGTTAACACTAAACGCATCAATTGGTGAGGCAAGGTCATTTTGCCAAAAGAAATGGATTGATTTGCACGTTTATTGACCTCTTCACTCGTACCTAAGGATCCACCAATCACAAAAGCTAAAGTTGATTTCCCTTGTGTCATCTGACTTTGCATTGATTTAGCTAATTCTGGTGAGGATAGCATCTTTCCGTTTATCGCTAGCAGATAAACATAATCATCCGGTTTTATTTTATTCAAGATACGTCTACCTTCCACATCCTTCACTATTTCATCTTCCGTTTCACTAGCATTTTCTTTTGTTGGTTCATCTTTCACTTCAATAATTTCAAACTTGGTATAGCGCGAAAGGCGTTTGCTATACTCTTCAATCCCTTGTTTTAGGTACTTTTCTTTCAATTTACCAACTGAGATAATTTTAATTAACATGCAAAAATAACTCCTATCATGCAAATATTTCGTTATTAACTTTTTTATTTTTTATTCTACTAGATTTTTCTGCTAAAGTGTTTATAATTAGTCGTATTTGAAAAATGAATCTTAAAATTTCTTAAAGTCATCAAGCTTTATGGGGGGTTATCACAATTAATTTAATACATAGGGCACTGCGTTATTTTCTAAAACCGGTAAGTCAATTATCTAGCGCAAAAAAAATTGCTTTGTCGTTTGCTGTCGTCATCTTTGTAGGTTCACTGTTACTGAATCTACAAATTAGCCAGGTGGCCACATCAGATGCAACATACTTTGACCATCTATTTATTGCTGTTTCTGCTGTCTGTGTGACAGGTTTATGGGTTGAATCCATTTTTGATACCTATAGTACCTTTGGACAAATTATTATGATGCTGTTAATCCAGATCGGTGGTTTAGGTTTGATGACATTCATCTCCCTCATTTATTTTAGGATTGGCCAAAATGTTCGTATTCGAGACCAAGTTGCTGTATCTGGCGCTTTAAACAATAGTTCATTAAATGATATTGCCAATTGGCTAGGTAAAATTTTCCGATACACTTTTATTATTGAAGGTGTTGGTGCTTTACTCTTTGCTACTTATTTTATTCCTGAATATGGTTTAGGTCGCGGTACTTTTCTAAGTATCTTTATGGCTGTTTCTGCTTTCTGTAATGCTGGGTTTGACCCACTTAGCAATTCATCTATGATCGCCCTACAAACACTGCCCGTAATTAACTGGACTATTATTTCTTTAATTATTTTAGGTGGTATTGGTTTCTCAGTATGGTTTGATGTAACCAATCAAATCAAAAAGTTTGACCGGTCTAGACCTAAGTTTGCCTTAAAAAATGCGATTCGTCATTTACGACCTCATACTAAATTGGCATTAAAAATGACCCTCATAATCATTACGCTAGGAACTTTGTTTTTTCTAGTCTTCGAATGGAACAATAACGGCACAATTGGAGAAATGAGTATTGGTAACAAGTTCATGACTGCTGTTTTCCAAACGGTTACAATGCGTACCGCTGGATTTGCTTCTATCGATTATACTTTAGCACACCCTGTTAGTATATTGATATTCATTGTTACCATGTTTATCGGTGGTAGTCCTGGTGGTACTGCCGGTGGTTTAAAAACAACAACATTTGCTTTAGTCTTAATGCTAGCTATTGCAGAGATTAGACAAAAAGAATTTATCAACTTTGATAAACATACGATTCCAGCAAAATTATTACGTCAGGCATTCGTTATTTTCTTACTATATACCACTTTATTGATTATCGGTTCTGGTTTAATCTTAACTTTTGATCCTCAAGTGGATTTCTTATATATACTATTTGAAGCCATTTCTGCTTTTGCAACCGTTGGTGTAACAGCCAATTTAACACCAACACTTTCTATGGCTAGTCAAATTATTTTAATGGCATTAATGTTTATCGGACGGATTGGTCCAATGACTATGTTCCTTTCCTTATTACCAAGTAAACAAGATAAGAAACGTGATATTAAATATACAAATACAAATATTTTAATAGGATAGGTGATATAAAATGGGAAAAATGAATTTAGTAGGTATTTTAGGTTTAGGTATTTTTGGTTCTACAATCGCTAAAGAATTATCCGAAAACGGCGTTGAAATCATCGCCTGTGATCTAGATGAAAAAAATGTTAACCGTTTAGATGGTTACTTAACAGTTGGTTCAGTTGGAGACTTTACTGATATAGAATATATGCGCAACCTTGGTTTTGGCCAATGTGATGCGATTGTTATTTCTACAGGTACCAATCTTGAAGCTTCTGTATTAGGTGTTATTAATGCAAAAGAATTAGGTATCAACCATATCATCTGTAAGGTTAAAAATAAAACAAATCGTAAAGTTTTAGAAGCGCTAGGTGTAAATACCATTGTGCAACCAGAAAAAGAATCTGGCGTTCAAATTGCTCGCCGTATGATTCACAACACCATTGAAGAAATTATTAACCTAGATGACGAAACATCTTTAGTAGAATTCCGTCCACCAGAAGAATGGGTGGGCAAATCACTCACTTCATTGAATACACGTCAGCGTTACGACATCAATATCATTGGTATCCGCAAACGCCGCCGTGAAGCACTAACCACGACCTTCCCGGCTGACTATATCATCCAAGCAGATGACATTTATGTGGCTATTGCCAACACAGACAAATTCGAAAAAGCCGACCACTTACGCGAAATTCGCTAAGCCTCGCAGAAATTCATCACAAATAAGGTTGGGACTTCCTGTCTCAGCCATTTTTTTGCCAAAAATCCAGCACAACTATCCACAGTCTCCACAAGACACAAACTTGATTTATCAACCTTTTCTAAAAAAGACAAGCTCCCCCCCAATTTATCCCCATTATCCACAGATGCATTCACAATTCACAAAGCTTATACCACAATGTTTTAATCGGCATCATGAAATTGTCCACATTTCACCCACCTTATCCACATTCGTGTGGATAAGATATGGGGATAAGTGGAAAAGTCCCCGTCAAAATAGGATAAATGGTTTATCTAGCAACGGTATCATCTTTAACACGCAATATAACTTGCTTTATTAAGAAAAAAGCAAACCAGGTTCACTCAGTCTCCATTATGAAAAATAGCGTTTCCTCAGTTAATAGAACCTTTAATACACTGTCCCCAACTTTTGGCTAGATTTACAAGTCTCAATGACATTAGAAATTCCAATCTGTATCAAATGGCTAAATGAGTTGAATGTATTTAACTATTACCATTAGACAGCAAGAACCATCAACAAGTTATTCGCTATGGACGTCTTAATCAGCGCCTGAATCAACAAGAATCACCGACAAAGAAAAAGCCCAACCCGATTATAGGTTGAGCTTAGTTGAATATATATCGACCATTGTTAGAAAGTAGAAATGTTAAAACGAGATATGCCCGAAGGCTTACAGTACCTCTTTATCTTTTGTCCCTTTAAAAAAGTTAAAGCTTTTACTTTCTAGCTTTGTGTACTTGAATCTTGTGGTTGTAATTGAACTGTCGTTGTTTGTAATTCACCATTTCGGTAGAAGGATACTTCCACACTTGCATCAGATTCTTGTTGGTACAAGACTTGACGCAATGACGCTGAGTCAGATACTGCTTCACCAGCAAATTCTACTACAACATCATCCGCTTGCAAGCCTGCAGCTTCAGCAGCTGAACCAACTACAACTTCTGCAACATAAACACCACCATCAACATCATCAGGTAATTGTAAGTTTTGTGATTGATAATCTAATGAAACGCGGTTCAA
>NZ_JBOEQF010000144.1:0-5337 GCF_050689315.1 Aerococcus sp. L_32 | reverse complement strand
AGCTGTTGAAGCCCTTAAAGCGAATAATCTAAATCAAGAAATACTAGATGAAGCTAGCACTAAAACGACTGAACTTAAAGCGACGAAAGGTCGTGCTTCCTACTATGGGGAACGGTCTATTGGTGAACCTGACCCAGGAGCTGAATCAAGTAAATACTTATTTGAAGCCTTAATCAAGGCAAATGCTTAATAGTGATTACAAAAACCCCTTCTGACTTTGTTGTGTCAAAAGGGGTTTTTAGATCGCTTATTTTCTTTTTAATAATGGTTTCATCGTCAAAATAAGGCTTCTCAAGAGTATTATTGAAACAAATCATTATTTTAATTTAATTGTTTTGTACCTTCTTATAAGTACGACGCAACATCCGTGCGTTCACTGCACAGACAACGGTAGACAAGGACATAATAACAGCTGACAAAGCTGGTCCAATGACAATACCTAGTCCAGCTAAAACACCAGCCGCTAGTGGAATAGCCACCACATTATAGCCCGCACCCCACATGAGGTTTTGATTGATTTTTTGTTTGGTTGCTTTTGATAGGTTAAGAATATTTAAAACATCATGGATATTTGAATCAACCAAGATGATATCGCCAGTTTCTCTCGCAACATCTGTCCCGGCACCAATGGCAATTCCTAAGTCGGCTTGAGCAAGGGCCGGCGCATCGTTGACCCCATCACCAATCATGGCAACACGTCCGCCATCTGCTTGCAATGACTTGATTTTGCTAGCTTTTTCGTCCGATAAGACTTCCGCGAATACACCATCTAAATGGAGTTCTTTACCTACAGAATCAGCAACTTGTTGATTATCACCAGTTAACATCAACACTTGAATCCCTTTCTCTTGCAGTTGAGCGACTACTTGCTTCGCTTCTTCACGGACAATATCCGATACTGCAATAGCACCAACTAACACCTGATCATAGATAACAAAGACAACAGTACGCCCTTTAGAAGCAGAGGCCTTAAAAGCTTCTTCATCAAATGTATAACCTGCTTGTCTAGTCGCTTTTGGACTTAGGATTTGAATATTCTTCCCATTTACAGTCCCTTCAAGTCCTTTACCGGTCAGATTGTGATAATCCGCAACCTGTAATTTTTCAATCTTTCTACGTTCAGCTTCTTTCACGATACCTCGAGCAATTGGATGCTCAGATTGGCTTTCAATCGCGTAGACAATTTGTAAAAGAGAAGTTTCATTAAACTTGCCATCCAGAACAGTAATCTCGTCTACCCCAAATTCACCTTTAGTAAGGGTGCCTGTTTTATCAAAAACGATTTTATCTATCTTATGAGCGTCTTCAAAAGCGATACGGTTTTGAATAAATAAACCAGATTCAGCAGCTAAGGAAGTAGATTCAGCGTTTACCAAGGGAACCGCCAGCCCAAGTGCATGCGGACATGCGATAACAAAGGTTGCTACCATAAACTGTAAACCAATTAGGTAGCCGTCGATGGCAGTCCAAGCAACAAAGGCGATAATCCCTACAACTAAAGCGATATAAAATAGGTATTTAGCCCAGACATCAGCAATGGATTGTGCCTTAGATTTTTGTGCTTGTGCGTCAGTAACCAAGTTAATAATCTGCGCTAAATAAGTATCCGTACCCGTTTTCGTTACAATAGCTTTTAGGATACCGTCTCCGTTAATGGCACCCCCAACAATCTGCGCATCCGCTTCTTTTAATACGGGGACAGATTCACCAGTCAACATTGATTCATCTACTTCAGAATGCCCTTCATAAACTTTAGCGTCGATAGGAATCTTCGCACCTGGCCGGATGAAGATACGGTCGCCCTTCTTCAATTGGTCGACTTTTACCTCACTTGTTGATCCGTCTTCATGAATCACTTCAGCATCTGATGGTAAGAGTTTGGCTAGTGATTCAACGGCATTACCAGCTGACATTTGCGCTTTCATCTCAATGTAATGTCCCGCCAACATAATCAATATCAAGCTAGCAAGTTCAAAATAATAGTTCATTCCACTAATGAAGAAGGTGGTTAAAACCGAATAGATATAAGCTGCGACAATCGCTAGAGAAATCAGCATCATCATACCCGGAACCCCTGATTTCAATTCATGCCAAGCATGACTTAAGAAGGGTTTACCTCCGTAAAAGAATACAATAGTAGCAAGACCAAACTCTAAAAGTCCTTGGCCCGGAAAATCAATATGGTAACCAAACAAGTGCATCAGCATAGGAGCAATAATCGCTAAGGGTATGGATAATATTAGGACTACCCAAAAACGTTGCTTAAAGTCTTCCATCATATGAGCGCCGTGTCCGCCATGTCCATGACCACTGTGGCCATTATGATCATGGTTATGCTCTCCGTGATTCATATGTTCGTGGTCATGTTGCGTATCGTGATGATGGCTTGTCTTATTCTCTTTATTCATTATTTTCTACCTCCTACTGCATGATCATTATATTAGTCTACATTTGTAAACCAAATCTTATTTAAGTATAATTGTCTAATTTTAAAAATGCAAATAATCATGCGTCAATCAAGAATACTTTTTCCAGGTTGAGCTGTTTAAAAACAATTTAAGTATGTTTTTCGAATTTTATTACTGTAATAGAGTGTATTCAGATAAGTTTACCCATCCCATCATAAAAAGAGGTATTTCATGCAGTCCTTGTGCTTTTTATCCTTGAATCGGCATACCTAGGCAGACACAGGCAAAAGGACTTAGTCGTTGGATTGACCAAACAGGATCGAATGTAATCGTCACAGTTACTGCCTTTATGATAGCTATTTGACTCAGTTTTTCCTGAAAGTCCTTTTCAATCACAAATACTAATGGACAAGCTGGTGTCGTAAGGGTCATTACTACAGTACACTCACCTGTGAGATTTAGATCTACTTCATAAATTAAACCTAAATTTGGAAAATCAATCCCTAACTCTGGGTCGATAACCTCGAGTAATTGCGCCATTATGACCTTTTGGTGGTTTACAGCCTCTCCTTTAAAAACAATCCCATATGTGTTTGCTGATACGGACATCTCTTCACTCCTTCCTTTGCGTTAACTATCACTTTAGCTAGGTGCTAGTTCAAGGGTCAAAGAAAGGATGATCTCATTCTAATTCGTATACAATATTGTATTAAGATAAATTTACATCTTTAGGTTTATTGCTTTCAAAAATAAGAAACTTTACTATTCTTCTCAAGTAGTAGCGCTATTTAACCAACTACTCAAAAGTATAAAAGGATAGGTAATTGCATATGAACTCTACCGATGATTTCACTGTTGACTTTAACCAACCTGTCAAAACGCTTATTGACCACCATCCCGACCTATTAGCTTTATTAGTTGAAATTGGTTTTACCCCTTTGGAAGACCCAATCTTACGCCAATCTATCGGTCCATTTGTGACCCTTAATCGCGGTGCTAAAATTGCAGGCGTCTCCGTAGCATTTATCTGCCAACAACTAATTTACAATGGCTATCAACCAATTGGAGTAAAGAAAAATAATGAAAAAGAAGCATACTAACCAAGAAGAACAACGATTACAGGTGCTTACTGACATGTTGACGCAACTTCACCATGGCGTAGACCCTAACAGTTTACAAGAAGCATTTAACCAGCACTTTTCCGGTGTTTCGGCCATTGAAATCGCCATGATGGAGCAAAAAATTATCTACAAAGACGATAATGACATCACCTTTGAAGATGTCTTGAAATTGTGTAACGTACATGCCCGCATGTTTGAAGACCAAGTAACA
Source organism: Aerococcus sp. L_32 (assembly GCF_050689315.1). Lineage (NCBI taxonomy): Bacteria > Bacillati > Bacillota > Bacilli > Lactobacillales > Aerococcaceae > Aerococcus > Aerococcus sp. L_32. The sequence goes on along the minus strand of NZ_JBOEQF010000144.1, from coordinate 1,597 downwards.
GGTCATTCAGCTGTAGAAATCGAACAAGAAAATCATCCCATTCAGGTATTTAAAGCTGAAAACATGGCCTTTAGAGCCTGTATTAACCGAATCAACAATATTTTTAAAGCCTTAGACGCCTTAAACGAAGATGATCCTAGTCGCTTAGACTTTACAGACGGCCTGAAGCGGCAATACCAACTCTTAGGACAATTTGAACACCACTATACTCGTAAAGAACGGGTTTTCTTTCCCATACTTGAAAAATACGGTTATAATGCGCCACCCAAAGTTATGTGGGCCAAAGATGACGAGATTCGTGACCTATTTCAAGCAGCTTTAAAGCAAGTTGATTTATTAAGAAGTACAGATTTTACAGAAAGATTAGCGACAGCAAAGTTAGCTTTTGCAGATTTTGAATATGAATTTAAGGAGATGATTTTTAAAGAGGAAGCCATTCTTATGAATATTCTAGCCGAAAGTTTGTCTAGTCAGGATTGGGCCAAAGTTAGTGAACAAAGTGATATTTACGGCTTTGCGATTATCCGGCCTACAGGCACATGGACAAGTTCAGATGAAAAAGATGATGACCAACATGAAGCCACTACACCACTTACCAAAAATGTAGACCAGCCACGTAAAGCCATCATTGAAAGCCAAAGAATCAGTTTTCCTGATGGCGCTATGCTCATCAGCTGGGAAGGAGAACCAGAATTACAAGCTACAGAAAGCTGCCAGCAAGCGATTATTGACCCTGACATGCCACTCCCTGTTGGCGATGGTTTTCTATCTATCAACCAAATGCGGATTATCTTAGACCGGGTACCAGTCACCCTTACCTTTATCAATCCAGCAGGACATATTCAATACACAAATTACACCCTGCCCTGTCAAGATAAGACGGGGTTCCCCTTTCAATATCGTGAAAATTGTCAGATAGGGATGGCTGCACAGACGCTTTTTCCAGCCAGTGTTTGGAAGACAATTCACCCAGTTTTTGAAAAACTAAAATCTGGTCAAGAAAAGGCTGTATCCTACTGGTTCCAAGAAATAAGCGCTGGGGGTACTGCAATGATTTATGTGAAATATCAACCACTATTCGATGATGATCATCAATTCTTAGGCATCGTCGAATGCGTCCAGGATATTCAACGGTTTATTGACATCGCCCCAGGCACAGACCGTTCTGTTAAAGGACCGGATGAAGCAGATTTAAAAAACAAAAAATTGACAACTTTAGTACGACTCGAAGAAAATCTCACTAGCAAACAAAGTGAAACGATACAATTTTCCGATGGATATGTACAGGTTGATTGGTATAGTCACCATAATCAACTGCTCACTAGACCAGACCAAGTGGCCATTGATCAACCATTAGACTTGGAAAATGGCTATCTATCCCTTGCTGAGTTCACCAGTTTAATGAACACCCTGCCTTTTGAAATTACCTATATAGACGAAAATTTTCGCTTTAGATATTTCAACCACGTGGTACCTTATGATCAGATGATTTTCAAACGCTCACCTTTGGAAATCGGTCGTGAAATTGAGTTTTGTCATCCACCACGCTTATGGCCAAAGATTGCACAACTTTTAGATGATTTGAAAAATGCTCGTA
>NZ_JBOEQF010000143.1:0-5353 GCF_050689315.1 Aerococcus sp. L_32 | reverse complement strand
GCTATGAATTAAATCCTGCTGAGTTTGAATCATTAAACAAATATGTCGGTCAAACTTTGATTACAACGGATGGGACAACTTTACTTGGTGCAGATGACAAGGCGGGTATCGCTGAAATCGTTACCGCTGGTAAATACTTAATCGACAATCCATTCATTAAACATGGAGAAGTGAAAGTGGCTTTTGGTCCGGATGAAGAAATTGGTGTTGGGGCTGATCGCTTTGACGTTGAACGTTTTGCGGCTGACTTTGCCTACACTATGGACGGTGGCCCACTAGGTGAATTAGAATTTGAAACTTTCAATGCGGCTTCAGCAGTGGTTGAAGTAGCAGGTAAAAACATTCACCCAGGTTCAGCGAAGGATTTAATGATCAATGCCTTACAAGTGGCTATCGATATCCATAACCAATTACCAGAAAATGAACGTCCTGAAAATACAGAAGGGCGCGAAGGTTTCTTCCACTTAATGGGTATGGAAGGGAATGTAGAAGCTGCTAAAGCGACTTACATTATTCGTGACCATGACCGTCAACAATTTGAAAACCGCAAGGCATTAATCCAAGATGCTGCAGGTAAATTAAATGCATTTTATGGTAGTGACATTGCCACAGTGACTTCAAATGACCAGTATTACAACATGGGTGAAATTATTAAAAAAGATATGCGTCCTGTGACACTTGCTGAAAATGCATTTGCTGCTGTAGATATCCAACCAGATATTATTGCGGTTCGTGGTGGTACCGATGGGTCTAAATTGACTTATATGGGACTACCCACACCAAACTTATTTGCTGGTGGGGAAAACATGCATGGTCGTTTTGAATATGTCAGCCTAGAAACGATGGTGAAGGCAACTGAAGTTATTTTAGCCATCATTGAAGGCGCTGGCGACTACAACAATCTATAAAATACTATTTTTAAATATATGAAGGTAAAAACATTTACCGCAAAGAAAGAAGTTGGCGTCTATCCGGTGTCAACTTCTCCTTTTATATATTTAGCAATTAAAAAAAGTTGCTTTTACAAAAGGAGGGCTTATGAATTTACAGTTTATTTTAAAGACCCCGACACAAAATAACCTGAAATCTGTATATGAAGACATTGATGCTTATCTAAGAGCAGATGTCGAAAATCAAGTCTTTATTATCACTGATGATAATATGAAATTTGATTTAGAGATGTCTGTTTTACGTCAAATGAAGGCAGTCCAGTTGAATGCTGGCCATACAACTGACAATAAACATGCAGGAATGATGCGACTACAAGTGCAGTCTTTCAAACGGTTAGCTTGGTATTTATTGCAGAAACAAGATAGTCAATCAGTTGGGGACGTTTCAGATATTGGTAATGTCATGGTTATCGGTCGCGTTTTAGCGGATATGAAGGACGACTTATTGGTATACCGGGGTGAATACGATCAGATTGGTTTTGTGGAAGCCTTGGCTGACTTATTTAAAGAGTTAGTGAACGGTCAAATTACCAGTGACGTCTTTTTAAATTCGTTATCTAGCTATGAGTCTAGTGACCAGCCCTTGATTCAAAATCAAGTGAAGAAAATGAAAGAACTGGCTGCAATTTACGGAGAGTACGAAAAGTATTTAGCGGGCTTAACAATGGCAGACCAAAACGTTTTTGCCCAATTGAGAAAAGCTATTTCGGACCAAGACTTGTCTAAAACAAGAATTATCATTACGGGATTTGATTATTTTAATGCCCAAGAGTTGGAGACGATTGTTGCCTTCCTTGAAAACTGTCCGCAAGTGCAAATTGTCTTAAATTTAGATCAACCTTATGATTTTAGGACGCCGGACTGGTATGAATTATTTACGGTAACTGGGAAAACTTACAATCAATTGATGCAATTTGCTAGAAAGCAAGAGATACCATTTGCTAATCCCATAGTAGCTGAATCGGATAATAGTTATGCAGATGGTTTTAAAGTTTTAGATCATTATCTAAGAACGGACAACCGTATTGAAAGTGGCCAAATTGCGCAAACTGATCCTGCTAAAACGGCAGTCAATCAGGTCATGGAAATTTGGGAAGTACCGTCTACTCATATGGAAGCTGACCAAGTAGCCAATGAAATTTATCGATTAGTGGCAGATCCAAATACCGATTACCGCTACAAGGACATCCAAATCCTATCTAGAGATGAGGATGCCTATCAACACGCTTTACAGGCGGCTCTTGACGCCAATGAAATTCCTTATTTCACTAATTTCCAAGAGGATATGGCTCTCCATCCGCTTTACCGGCTGATGATAAGTTTGTATCGGGTTTACCAAGGTAATTGGCGGTATCAAGATGTCTTTGATTTACTGCGTAGTGAATTATTAATGCCAGTTGATTTGGGTGACTTGACCCATTGGAATGATCCAACTTTTGATTCAGTAGAGGTAGTATCGGATGAATTGTCAGCTTCCAAAAAGGAGCAAATTCAATTCCGTGATGCGATCGATTTGACAGAAAATGTTGTTTTACGAAATGGTTATGAAGGACAATTTTGGTGGTCTAAAGACCGGATCTGGTCCTATATTTTAGTGGGGGAAGACGGCGAAAAAATAGGGACAAAGCGTGATATTGCGATCGAAGCAACCGCGAACCAGGTAAAATCTTTTGTTGTTGGGGCCTTGTCGCCACTATTTGACAATTGGAAAAAGGATCAAACGACTGAAACGGCTATTACATATTTCTACCAATTCCTAACCAATAATGGGATTCCAACCAATTTGATGAATTGGCGAGACAGCTATTTAGAGACTGGGCAATTACAAGAAGCGAGACAGCACGAACAGGCTTGGCAGACCTTTATCCATATATTGGACGACTATGTCCTCCTATTTGGTGAGGAAGCATTTGACCTAGAATACTTCTTTAAGATTTTAGATTTGGCCTTTCAAAATGCCGGCTATGCTATGGTGCCACCAACAATGGACTCTGTTACAATTGGCTCTTTTGATGAAAATAAGGTTGATGCAAAGAAAATCACTTTCCTTTTAGGTATGTCCAAATATGCCTTGCCAGTAGTCTATGAAGAGAAATCTCTTTTAACCAACGAGGACCGGCAACTAGTGGTCAGTCAATTAGATGACTTACAAGCCTTAAAACAATCGGCAGATAGTAAGAATAACAACGAGGCCTATAAAGCTTATTTGGCATTCCTATCTGCCACAGATCATTTATATATTTCCTATCCCTTGAATAACGGCGATGCGGATACTGAAGGCTTGTCGCCAATGATTGGCCGTATTGCAGAGGCTTTTGATATTCAAACCAAATATCTACGGCAACCATCTGACCATGCAGCTGAAAAAACATTGTTGAAACTGGGTAATGGTCACACACAAGTCCGTTATTTACTGAAAGCCATGGCCCAAGATGCCCACGGTCAACAACGTTTAAGCCAGATATGGCGGCCTGTATATGACCAGGTAGTATCCAATCAATCTACTGCTGGTTTTTTTAAATGGTTGCAGTCTAGTTTGACTTACCATAATACGGTATTGCCACTTACGCCAGAATTGTCCCGGTCCTTATACGGGGATATTTTGGCCGTATCTGTGTCCCAGCTTGAACTCTATAATCGAGATCCCTTCTCTTATTATTTGAAATATGGGTTGAAATTAAAAGAACGACCTAGCTTCCAATTAGATTCCTTACAAACAGGGAACTACTTCCATGAAATGCTGGACCATTTTTTCAAGGAAGTAAATCAAAGAGAGTTTGATTTGGCTAATCTTTCTGATGGCGAGGTCAAGGAAATTGTAGGGAAAGTGACGGATAAGTTAAATGACCCGGACGTCTATCCTGAGTACACGATTTTTAAGGTTAACCACCGCAATAGTTACTTGCAGGAATCAATGAAAGAGACCATTCAGTTGTTGGTTGAAAATATGATCAAGCAACGCCAAGCGGTTAATGTGAAAACTATCGAAACGGAACAACGGTTTGGCTATACCCAAAATGAGGACGAGGAAGAAGAGACCATTACCCATTTCACTTTAGCAAACGGTCAAGAAGTTCGTTTGCGCGGTAAAATCGACCGGATTGATGCGGTGTCACAGGTTGAAAATGGCCTGGAACAAAACTTCATCCAAGTGGTGGATTATAAGTCATCGGCTCATGATGTGAAATTTGACCAGATTTATGTAGGGTCCCAATTGCAGCTTTATACTTATTTGAAGGTGGCTTTAGACCAGTTAAATCAAGATGGTCAAACTGCCTTGCCACTAGGTGCTTTCTACCAACGGATTTTCCAACCTCAAGTGAAAATTGAAAAGCAAACAGATTTAACTGACAAAAATATTGCGGATCAAATCTTGGCCGACTTGAAACTGTCGGGTTATGTACGGGCTGACTATGATCTATTAGAAGATATTCATAGCGAAGGACTTGAACCAGGTGGGAAGTCGAGCGTTTATGCGGTGAGCCGGAAGAAAGATGGCGATTTCGCTAAACCTGCCAAAGTCTTAACCAAGGATGAGTTGAATAAGTTGTTAGCCTTTGTTGAAGAGAAGATTGTGGTTACAGCAGAACAAATTGTGTCTGGACATATTGCTTTAAATCCGCTTGATGATGATCCGTACATTCCGTCCATGACTGAGCCTTACCGGTCTGTATCTATGTTTGATGCAACGGACTATACCAATAAATATCGACCAAATCCGTCTATGGATCAGGATGAATTTTTCCAAGCCTTAATGACAGATGCCCATGTAGATGAAAATGTAGCAGAGGAGGACCAGACAGGCGATGAAGAATAGACAGAAACAAACCACTATTCCATTACAAACAGAAGCTAATGCCCGTTATACAGCCGACCAATGGGCAGCGATTCATTTAGAAGGGGATAACCTGCTCGTTTCAGCCTCTGCTGGATCTGGTAAAACGAGTGTCCTTGTCCAACGTATCTTGCAGAAGGTACGACGTGGCTATGGGGTGGATGAGTTACTAGTTGTAACGTTTACCGAAAAAGCGGCTAGTGAAATGAAAGAGCGGTTGGAAGTAGCCTTACAAGAAATGATCAATGAAGAATCTGACGCTGACAGCCGTCAACATTATCTGCAACAAATCGCCAAATTGCCGCAAGCCAATATTTCAACCATTGACGCCTTTTGTAAGCAAGTCATCCAACGTTATTATTTCTTGATTGATCTAGACCCAGTTTACCGATTATTAACCGATGAAACTGAAAATATGATGCATTTTGAAAATGTTTGGGAGGCCTTGAAAGAGGACTTATTAGCAGAAGGCAATCCAGATTATTTACGTATGGCAAAACACTTTGCTTCCGACCGTAAAGATGACAAGATTGACCAGCTGATTTTTGACCTATACAACAAGTCTCGA
>NZ_JBOEQF010000142.1:0-5362 GCF_050689315.1 Aerococcus sp. L_32 | reverse complement strand
ACCAGTATGGTCTCGCATGTCGTTGACAGCTTGGGTCATAAAGCCTAAATCTTCGGCGATGACTTTAATGTCACCTAATTCTTTCTTAAATTGGTCGAAAATCTTATTGCCCGGCCCCTTCTGCCATGAACCTGAGGCAGCTGTTGGCGAACCAAAGGGCACTGCCCAGTAGCTTTCAAAGCCGCGGAAGTGGTCAATCCTTACCACGTCATATAGTTTGAAGCTTTCCTTCATCCGCAAGATCCACCATGCATAATCCGTTTCTTCCATGTAGTCCCAGTCGTAAATCGGGTTGCCCCAATATTGACCGTCAGCTGAATAGAAATCAGGCGGCACACCGGCAACCAGTGACGGATTGTTCTTCTCGTCAGTAAGGAATAATTCCGGTTGTGTCCACATTTCAACTGAATCTCGGGCCACATAAATTGGAATGTCTCCAATGATTTCGATGTGGTTGTCATTGGCATATTCTTTTAAAGCTTTATATTGTTGGTTAAACCAAAATTGGGTTACCAGATGGTAGTCATACCGCTCAATATGGGCCTCGCAGAATTGGTTGACCACCGCTTCATCATAGTTGCGCAAGTTCGTTGGCCATTCATACCAAGGGTTTTGCCCATGTTCTTCCTTAACCGTCATGTATTGGGCGAATGGCACTAACCAAAATTGATTATCTTCATAGAATTGTAAGAATTCTTTGTCATTGTAAGCTTTTGCTTGCACAAAATTGGCCACGGCCTTTTCTAGAATAGGTCTTCTCTTTTGGAAAATGGTATTGTAAGCCACTTTCTTAGGGTTATCACCAAAGTTGACCTCTTGATAGTCAGCTTGGTTTAGGTAGCCCTTTTTCATTAATAGGTCAAAATCAATAAAATGAGTGTTGCCGGCAAAGGCTGAGAATGATTGGTAAGGCGAGTCCCCGTATGACGTTGTAGTCAGTGGTAGAATTTGCCAGTATTGTTGCTTAGTTTTGACTAGAAAGTCGACAAATTCATAGGCTGACGCGCCAAATGAGCCGATACCAAATTGATTTGGTAGGGAAGATATGTGTAAAACGACACCACTTGCTCTTTCCATGCTTGAACCTCCTGTTTGCTGTTGATGTTTAATAGCTTTTCGCTTAATTCACTGTTATTTTACATGAAGCGCTTACACAATGCAACCGATTTCGTAAACTTTTTTGAATAACGTTGAAAGCGATACCAATTTTAGGTATAATAAATGCACCAAGCAGAGAGGATAACACTTTATGGCAATTACAATTCGAGATGTCGCTAAGAGAGCGGGTGTGGCACCTTCTACCGTTTCACGGGTGATTGCTGACAACCCTTCGATTAGTGAAAAAACTAAAAATAAGGTGCGCACTGTGATGAAGGAAATGAATTATTTTCCAAACATTTATGCGCAGGGGCTTGCAAGTGCCCATTCTAAAACATTCGGTCTTGTCCTACCCCTAGCCACTGACGCCTTTTACCAAAACCCCTTCTTCCCGACCGTCTTACGTGGGATTAATTTCGAAATGGCCAAACATGATTATTCTATCCTGCTTTCAGTTGGATTAGATGATGATCAACGGCAAAAGCACATTGAAAAAATCGTGAATGGCAAGCAAGTTGAGGGCCTGATTTTTCTATATGCTTCAAAAAATGACCCCCTATTGCGGTTCGCCCAGAAAGTCAACTGTCCAGCCGTTGTCATCGGGTCGCCCGACAACACTAAAGTTCATTTCGTGGATAATGACAATGAACTGATTGGTTACCAAGCTACTAAGTCTCTAATCCAACAAGGGTGTAACCGGATTGCCTATGTCGGTGGGGATATGAACCAGTTCTTTATTGCCGACCGTCACAAGGGCTACAAACGGGCTTTGGAAAGTGCGGGTATTATTTATGACCCTAGCTTGATTTATAACGATATCAACTTCTTACCAAGTGATGGTTATGAATTAGCTCAAAATAAAATTGATTTTAGTCAAATTGACGGCCTGGTTATTTCCGATGAGTTGGTTGCTCAAGGGATTCGGAATTATCTGGATATCCAGGACATTCAAGATGTCCATCTGATTACTTTTTCAGCCTACCGCCAAGGCAATACCCAGTCGATGAATAAGACTTCTTATGTCAACCTGAATTCCCATATTATCGGCTCAAGGGCCGTGGATATTTTGTTTGAAGTCTTAGATCCAGACCAAGCCAGCACACGATTCATCCATGAATATGTCGATGCTGACCTTGCATAAAAATTAATCAAGATTTGAAAAAAGCTGCCTCTAGGTAGTTTTTTTTTGAGCATTTATTATTGATAGTATTTTAGTGATTAATACTAGCTAAAATATCTTTAAAATGTGGAACTTAACGCTACATGCTAGGTTTCCTAATTATGGATGTCTTTAATAAAGCTGCAACGCAAAAAAGTCATGAAAATGAATCATGACTTTTTTCGAATTCACCTTATTTAAGCCGACAATAATTAAAATTTTCCAAATGGCGATCCTAAAATATATTACTCTATCGTTAAATCAGGGCATTACTACCACAAATATGCTTTTAGCTTAACCAATATCAATAATCGTATTTTATAATTCGAGTTTTAGCTTCTACTCCTAATGCCCGATACTGGCGCTTTCCTAGCATGCCTGCGTAGTCAGAAAAGCCCTCGGGAAAAGTTCCCGAGGGCGTCCCTCTGCTAGTCGAGTTCTTCAGGGCAGACAGGAAACACATCCTAATTTTAGGCAATGCTAGGAAAAAGCATAAACCTACTGCCTATAAATTAATTTAATTAGTCATGTACCTATTTCAAAATTCTATCAATCAATTGCATGACTTGGCGGACTTCTTCGTTTTTGACAACGGGTTCCGCACCTGCTTTGACAACATCATAGAAGTTGCGGTAGAAGGAAACGTCTGCTGGCTTGCTTTCTGGTAATGGTAAGGTCTCAGTGACGCCATCAACTGGTGGTGCCATTGTTTTGGTCAAACCGACGCCTGCTCTAATCGGTGATGGTTTATTTTCCACAGCATTACCGGTTGCTTTCACGATGCGGCCGTTCATTTCCCAGTCTTCAATGATAGCTGTTCCTTGGTTACCTTTGATATACCAGCGAGGCAGGCTAATGAAGTTAGATGTTCCTACTTCAACATGAGCGCGGATACCGTTTTCAAAGGTGATATAAGCCATAAATCCGTCGTCTACTTCGTCGCCGAGGATATAAGATAAGTCTGAGTGAACGGACTTGATTGGTGAATCTACTAGCCACAAGAGTTGATCAAATAAATGGATTCCCCAGTCTAGGACCATACCGCCACCGTGGGCTTTTAGATGGCGCCAGTCGCCTGGAATGCCGTTAGCGCCGTGAACTCGTGATTCAACTTGAAAAATATCCCCTATAACCTGACGTTGGGCGAAGATTTCTTTTACTTGTAAGAAATCTGGGTCCCAACGACGGTTTTGGTGCACCATGAGTACGCGTCCTGTTTCTTCAGATACAGCTATCATTTCGTCGAATTCTTGCGTATTCATGGCCACTGGTTTTTCACAAATTACATGTTTCCCTGCCCGCATTGAGCGAATAGCTAAATCCTTATGACTGTCATTAGGTGTGGCAATAAGAACAGCATCTACCTCTTGATCATCTAAAATAGCTTCAAAGGCTGGGTAAACATAAGTACCCGTTTCTTCCGCCACGTCTTTTCGTTCTTGGTCAATGTCATAAATGCCCACGACTTGTAGGTAGTCGGCTTCGGCTGCAATCAGGCCGTGGACATGGTAGGTCCCCATGCCACCGTAGCCGATTGTTGCGATATTTAATTTATTATTCACTTGTTTTGTCATCTATGCCCACCACATTTCTTGGGGTTGGTCTCGCATCATCACAGATTTTAAGTTAGTGATGGCACGGTCTAAACCTTCATCTACTGACATAATAGGGTCTTCATGTTCAATTGATAGGACGTAATCGTAGCCGTAAATCCGTAATTGAGCCAACATTTGTGACCATTCGGACATCGGATGGCCTTCACCAACACTTCTAAAGGTCCATGCACGACTGGCAACATCTTGATAAGGTTGCATATCGGTTAGGCCGTACATATTGATGTTATCTTGGTCTAAGTAGGTATCTTTAGCATGGAAGTGGTTGATTGCGCCAGCTTTACCTAAAATTTTAATGGCTGCAACCGGATCAATCCCTTGCCACCACATATGCGATGGGTCAAAGTTACAACCGATATTATCCCCCGCTTCAGAACGTAAACGTAACATGGTTGCTGGAGTATGGGCTAAAAAGCCACCGTGCATTTCAATCCCGATGTTAACGCCCGCTGCCCCTGCTTCTTGGTTAATGTCCTTCCAGTAAGGGATTAAGACTTGATCCCATTGGTAGTGGTAGGCATCTGCATACTCTGTTGGCCAAGGAATGACCGGCCAATTAACATGGGTATCTGTCGCGTTTCCGCCCCCAACACCTGAGAAGCCATTTACCACTGGTACATTCATTAAGGATGCCAGCTTGATGGTTTTTCTAAGCAATTCGTCATGGGCTTGTGCTTGCTTTTTATCTGGTGAAATGGGGTTACCATGCGCCGATAGGGCTGAAATTGAAAGCCCACGGTCCGCTACTTTTTGTAGATATTCTTTTCTAGCGTCACTAGATGCTAAAAGGGCATCAATCTTCAAATGAGCATCCCCTGGGCTAGCACCCGTACCAATTTCTACAGTTTCTAATCCTTTTTCTGCTACTTGATCTAACATGTCTTCAAAGGATAAATCGTTGAATAAAGGGGTAAATACGCCTAATTTCATAAAAGCCTCCTATTAGCTGTCGTCTTGTATTGTCTTGTATTTTCATCTGTAAACTTTTAGTGGCTAGCCTTTTTGCCCATTATCATCGATGGGAAAGTGACCATATGTAGGCCTTTCAGTTAGGGGGGCTGCCCAGTGGACGGCATTTTTAATGACCTGCTGGATAGTTGGATGATAATAAGTTGGGAAAGTTTCATGCCCAGGATGGAAGTAGAAAATCTTCCCATTCCCACGCCGATAAGTCATACCACCACGGAAAACTTCTCCATTTGGATAGCCAGTAATAAAGATTAATTCATCCGGCGCCGGAACGTCAAAGTGCTCTCCATACATTTCTTCTTGCTCTAAATCAATCCACTCGCCCACACCCTGGGTAATTGGGTGAGACGGATTCACATTCCACACCTTGGCAGAAAGACCGTCCTCACGCCATTTCAAATCACAAGTCGTCCCCATCAGTTTCTGGAAGATTTTTGAAAAATGACCCGAATGCAAGACAATCAGTCCCATGCCATCCAAAACGCGCTGGTGAACCCGGTCAACAATCTCATCTGCCACTTCT
>NZ_JBOEQF010000141.1:0-5390 GCF_050689315.1 Aerococcus sp. L_32 | reverse complement strand
TTATCTAAAATTTCGTGTGAAGGACCGATAAACTTGATGCCCTCTTCCTCACAACGACGCGCAAATTCAGTATTTTCAGACAGGAAGCCGTAACCAGGGTGAATCGCGTCAGCATTCACATCTTTCGCAATTTGAATAATCGATTCGATATCTAAATAAGCCTCAACAGCCTTTTTATCCTTAGACAATAAATAAGACTCGTCCGCCTTGAAACGGTGAACTGATCCTTCATCCTCTTGTGAATAAACTGCGACTGTACTAATTCCTAGTTCAAAACACGCTCGGAAAATACGGATTGCGATTTCTCCACGGTTCGCAACTAATACTTTTTTGATCATTTATAGTAACTCCCTCTCTTACGTCTCTAACTACTTGACGCTTGTTTACACTTGCCAATTGTATCATAGTTTGCCATATTTTGAACAATTTTGATATAGAAAAATGAAAGAATTCTCATTTTATTATCATAATTATTAAAAACTATTAAAGATCATTTATTTAGATATTATTTTATTCTTGATCGTTTTGGCCGTAAAAAAAGAAGCTGAGTTTTACCCCAACTTCTCTTAAATATTATTGATCTTCTATTTTTTTCATTTCATCGGCAACGAATTGAACGTCTGTACCCACAATGACATGTAGGTGGTTTTTGTCTAAGACATTGACGCCCGGAACACCAAGACCTTTGATTCTTGCTTGATCGACTTGGTCAACATCATCTAATTCAAAACGCAATCGTGTTGCACAGTTGTAGTAGCTTCGAATGTTATCTTGTCCACCAACGGCATCAAATATGACATTGGCCATGCGTGAATATTTGTCATCGCTAGCTTGGGACGCAGCACCCTCTTTGCCAGCAATAGTTTCTGAATCAGATTCTGTAATCGCTGCTTCAGTTACGGCATTTTCTCTGCGTCCTGGTGTGGCAAAATCGAATTTACGGATAGCAAAATCAAAGATAAAGTAGTAAACCACGAACATCACTAAACCTAGAACTAACAGCATTAATGGTTGGTTAGCAATCGGCACATTCAAGCTTAATGCAAAGTCAACTAACCCTGCTGAGAACCCAAATCCAGCGGTCCAGTGGAAGGTTGCTGCGACAAACATTGAAACCCCTGTTAGGAAGGCGTGAACCAAGTATAATCCTGGCGCTGCAAACATAAATGAAAATTCTAGTGGTTCAGTAATACCTGTAAAGAATGAAGCGAAAGCACCAGCAATCATAGTACCAGCTGCAATTTTCTTAGCTTTTGATTCTGCGTTTTTATACATGGCTAAAGCTGCCCCAGGTAAACCGAACATCATGATTGGGAAGAAGCCGGCTTGATACATACCAGTAACCCCTTTAACCCCCTCAGATGCCCAGAAGTTTCCAATATCATTAATACCGATTAAGTCAAACCAGAATACTGAGTTTAGCGCATGGTGTAAACCGGTTGGAATCAGTAATTTGTTGAAGAAACCGTAAATACCAGCACCAAGCGCGCCAAGGCCTGAGATGAAAGTACCGAATGCTACTAAAGCGTCATAAGCTACTGGCCAAACGAAGTACAGCAGTAAGGATATGATTAACATAGCGCCTGCTGTTAGGATTGGAATCAACCGTCTACCTGAGAAGAATGCGAGCGCTGTTGGCAATTTAGTACCTGAATAGCGGTTATATAAGGCTGCCGATACTGAACCAGAAATAATGGCCATAAAGACATTTTGTGTTGCGCCGAAAGCCATTGGTACTTGGTCAGCTGGCATATTTAGTAAAACACTCAATCCGTCTATAGATAATAGATTGGTTACAATCAGATAACCTACTAAACCAGATAGCCCGGCAGCCCCATTAGCATCTTTTGATAAACCTGTAGCAATACCAACTGAAAATAGAATAGGCAAATTATTAATGATGGCATTCCCTGCTTGAATTAAGAATATCGCCGCTTGGTTAGAGCCTGCTCCTGAAAGTCCTGCTGGGTCAATCCAGTAGCCAATCCCCATTAATAATGATGCCACCGGCAAAATAGATACCGGTAACATAATAGATTTTCCTAAATTTTGTAAATAATTTTTCATCTTATCCTCCCTTTTGATAAAGACAGTTTTTTATATTTTTTGATGACGTTTAACGATTAACGGACTGAGCCATACGAAAATAAGTATGACGTTTACCCCGCACCGCCAAACTCAAAGCGGTGATATTTTCTGGATCAGGCATCCGACCGTAGGCACCATCACCAATATGGTGGCAGTCCACCCCAACACGTTTATTGGATAAACCAATCGATTCGATCACAGAAACTTGCGCTGATTCCTGACTCGTCCCAATTGTTGCCATGACTAAGCCACCACGAGCGTGTATACTTTTTGTCACCTCGTGATTTTCCAGTTCATTGACACCAGGAACCGTATTGACAGCTGGGATTAAGACCCCATCAGCACCTTCATCCATAAAACCAAGTAAGGCTTCCTCATTCACAATACTTTCAGTAAGCCCAGCACCGTGCATTTTACCGGCAAGGACTAACCCTGAAAAATGTGCTTTCGTCACCTTAACAGCCTCACGGATTGCCGACATGGTTACACCAGTTGCTGGATTCCCCGTCAGTAGAATCATATCTACCCCTAATTCGTCCGCTGCTTCTAGACTTTCTTTTGAAACTAAACGTCCTGGATTCAATTTCACACGTGTTTCAAGCAAATCTTGACGCTCATCAACAGGTTCTAGATTAATGGCAATTGGTCGACCAATCAGTCGCTTCAATTCTTGAATAATCCCTTTTGACCCAGAAAATTCTTCCAAGCCAGGAATTTCTGGATTAAACACATCTAACTCATTCAAGACAATGATGTCTGCACCAAACGTCGCCATCACTTCAGGGTTTGACAGCCCTTGAATCAAAGGTGGCGATGTCACTACGGTTTCAGCAACTATTGTCCGTCCTTCACTCGCAAAAATTGCTTGTTTCAATTGACTAGCATCCATCTTGTTGATTTCACTGGCACTAGCCGAAATTAAACGTTTCATTTCCTCTCTCCTCCCATCGTAACCGCTAGTTCATCATCAACTAACCGATTACATTCCTATCTGAATATTATATCAATATTGATAGCTATTACCAAACCCATAACCAAAAAAAAGCTGGATATATTTACCCAACTTCTTTTTTATTTTTTATTCTTCTCGCCCCAAAATTTGATTAATTTCTTAGCTGTATAAGTCAGATTTACCGCCATATATAGCTTGAACCCCATTTTGTACTTCAAGTACAGCTGTTGCACCTAAGTCTTTTAAGGTATCTTTATCAAAATTCCCCGTTAGGAATGGTATTAAGGCCCTGAGAGATAGACACCTACATCCTCAGTATCGTTCTCTTAATGTATATCAGAATAATGAAAGAATTTCGTTTGATAAAGCTTAACAGCATCAGTCAAATGTAATAAAAACCCTTATTGGCAATCGCTTTTAGAATCTACTTTTGCATTTACTTAATTTGCAAGTTTATTTCTGGATAAAAATGAAATGATTTTCAATTTTATCCGTAAATATAAAAAAAACAGACCTTTTAAAAGGTCTGCTCTTAGAGATAATGTTATTTTTCATTTTCAGCCAGACTATTTTGATGAGCATGCTTCCTTTTCATCTGGAGACTACGCCGCCATGAACGATCAGAGGCGATGACGGATAAGGCGATACCTGTCATTATACTCGTTACAAGAAGGCTAGACCCCCCATAAGACATGAAGGGGAAGGTAACACCTGTTAAGGGAATTAAGCCTAATACCCCACCCAAGTTTACAAAAGCTTGAATCAAAAAGTATGAACCAACACCAATAAGAACGGTTTGGTCAAATATACGGCGCATTTTAATAGCCTTGTGGAAGATATAAACCACTAGTGAAAAGTACAAGACCAGTACAAGCATCACGCCCCACAAACCAAATTCCTCTCCAATAATTGTCATAATAAAATCATTGTGCGCTTCAGGCAAGTAGCCAAGTTTTTGGATAGAGTTTCCAGCACCACGTCCAAGGATGCCACCATTTGATAAGGCATAATAGCCATAAACTAATTGCAGTCCTGTATCCTGTGCATCCGCGAATGGATTAATAAAAGAGGTAAAGCGGGCAATCTGATAATTATCTATATGCGATAAATCAAATAGATTCAAGACAATAATAACTGCGATATACATAATAATTGCTATTAGAACTGTTTTGGTCAGCCATTTCATTGTTAGACCTGAATTCAATAGGAGGATGACAAATAAAGACCCAAGAATGAGCACCCCACCTACATCAGGGAAGAAGAATACGAGCGTTAACCAAATACCAATAGCTGCCGTCTCTTTTTTGTAATGAGTAATCAATTTAAATGGACTGTTTATTTCAGCAATCTCCGCCTGAACTTCATCTTTAGCTAAAAAATTCGCTACTAAGATAACCAAGGCAGGTTTTGCAAACTCGACGGGTTGAATGGAGAAAGCGCCTACGCCAATCCAACCTTGAGCCCCATTAATGGTTTCCCCAAATATGAAGGTAAAAACTAATAGGACTGTGATACCTATATATAACATCCTTTGAAAACGTTGATGTCGCCATATTTCTGGCTTGATAATATAAATTATAAAGATGGCTAACATACCCACAACCGCAAAGGCACCCTGTCTCACTAAATAATAGTATGTAGGCTGTCCTGATGATGTAGCTAGGTAGGATGAGGCAGTTGTCACCATCAGTAAACCAATTATTAATAACAAGCCATATAATATCAAAATCTTTCCGTTTAAATCCTCACAATGCGCAAGTATTCGCTGAAACGTGCTTGGTCCACCTTTAACTTGTTTACTTTTTTTACGTTCTTTTTTTGCTTGTTTCTTTACTTTCACTTCTTTTTGTTTTCGCTTATTTGATTGGGCTTTTTTTTCCTTGGATTCCATTGACACAATCGCCCTCCTTTATGGATTTTAAATGATGCCATACATTTATTGATACTAGAAGTCAGTAATGGTATAGATAACCATGACTCAGTTATCCATTATAGCATAATCCGCTTCTACATTAACGGCATCCTATTTCATTTTATAAAAAATAAAAGAGGTTTTAGCACCTAATCTACTACTCAATCTAAATCTCAAAAAAAGGCGTAGACAATTTGTCCACGCCTTATCATCTTATTTACTTCTATACCCTCATTGAGTATTGATTAACCTAAGTTCTTTTTCTTAGCTGATTTTGCACGTTCAGCTTCGTTTAAAATTGATTTACGCAAACGAATGCTTTCTGGTGTTACTTCACAGTACTCATCTTCATTCATGAATTCTAATGATTCTTCAAGTGTCAGTAGTTTCGGTGTTTTGATTGAAGCTGTTTGGTCTTTGTTTGAAGAACGAACGTTA
>NZ_JBOEQF010000140.1:0-5483 GCF_050689315.1 Aerococcus sp. L_32 | reverse complement strand
TCTGGCTTAGCGCGTAAAGTTGAAATCCAATTAGCCTATGCTATTGGGGTTGCAGAGCCTGTATCTATTGCGATTGACACCTTTGGTACAAGTGACTTATCTGAAAATGAATTAGTTGGCCTTGTGCGCGACAACTTTGATTTAACCCCAAATGGGATTATCGATATGTTATCACTACGTCAACCAATCTTCAGTAAAACTGCTGCTTACGGCCATTTTGGTCGTGATGACCAAGACTTTACTTGGGAAAAAACAGATAAAGTAGACATTTTGAAGAAATAAGCATTCTTGAATAAATAACACAAACAAACCCCAGTAAGGCGCCTCATCGAGGCTGCTTACTGGGGTTTTCTGTGTCTATTTGTTGTTAGCTTTACATGCAAAGATGCGGTTCATTTAAAAATTCATCCGTGTGAAAAAGGCTTTGAAACGAGCTTGATAACGGTTGACCATTTTCCAAAAGGCAAAAGCAAGTGCCAACAAGACGAGACTGATTAGGGTTTCGCTTGCGGTCATGGGTTGGATGGTCAGAATGTCTGAAAAATGTGGCAAGACTAGTGCGACGGCAAGCATCGCAAGGGTCGCGGTTGATGCGAGAAAGAGACGCAACTTGTTAAACGGGAAGCAAGACTGCCATACCGCAAATAAAGAGACACCGGTCAACATGACATAGTCAAAGGTCCGGGCGGTTTCAAAGTCAATCATGCCCAGTTTCACCATGATTAAGGAGGCGAAAATGGCTACAGACACCGTTAGGGCTGAAGGTAGCGCCGCGGCAAGGGATTTAGGTAGGAAACGCTCTTTGACTTGCTGGTTATTAGGTTCAAATGACATGAAGAAGGCAGGATAGCCCTCGATAAAGGCGTCAATCATGGTAATTTGTAAGGGAATAAATGGAAACGGAAAATTCAAGGCTATACAAATTAAGGTCACGATTAAGGAATATAGGGTTTTGATAAAGAATACGCTTGATGACCGGGTGATGTTGTTGACCACACGACGGCCTTCAGAAATGACCGCTGGTAAGTCACCAAAGTCTGAATTGACCAGGATTAAATCGGCCATTTGACGGGTTGCCCCGTCCCCTTCAGCCATAGCGATGGATAAGTCAGCTTGGGACAAGGCTAAAATATCGTTAACCCCGTCACCTGTCATCCCTACAATATGGTCTTCATCTTGAAATTCAGACACCAAGAGTTTCTTTTGTTGGGGTGAGACCCGGCCGAAAACATTGTATTGGTGAGCTGCTGCTCTTACATCTGCTTCCGCTTGGATTTGACTCATATCAATCGCTTGGGCATCGCCTGCGAGTCCTGCGTTCTTAGCGACTCTAGCAACGGTTTGCGGGTTGTCACCTGAAATAATTTTGATGTCCACACCCTCATTTTGGAAAAATTCCAGGGTGGCTTTCGAATTTGGCCGAATTGGGTCGCTCAAAGTGATGTAGCCAATTGGTTTGATCGCTAAATTCGCGATATCCGTATTGTCGTCTAAAAGTTCAGTCGATTGGCCCACCAACAAAACCCGCAGACCGTCACTTTGCGCGGTAATTACTCGCTCAATCGGTTCGTCGATAAGGTATTCAGCTGCACCAACGAAAATTGTACCGGCTTCTTCAAAACTGATCGCCCCCCACTTCCGTTCAGATGAAAAGGGGGTGACTTGTAAGGCTTCTAAAGTTAAGGCTTGACCGTCGAAGTGGTTTTTCAAGGCTGTCATGGTTAAATTACTATCGGTTGATGCGGCTGTGTAATTGGCTAACTGGTCTTCTAAATCTGCTTGAGATAAGTCACCGAGTGGGAAAATCCCTTCCACTGACATTTTCCCTTGCGTAATTGTCCCAGTCTTATCTAAACACAGCATATCCATGTGGGCCAAAGCTTCAACAGCGTACATATTTTGCACGAGGACATTCTTTTTGCCTAGTTTTAAAACAGCCGTTGAAAGGGCTAGTGAAATCAATAATACAAGACCTTTAGGCAGCATACCGATCAGGGCAGCCACCGAGTTTATCACCGCCACATCCACGGCATCACTTCGTAGGAAAAAAGCTTGCAAGAATAAGAGAATCCCTAGTGGCACAATGATGTAGGAAGTAAACTTGGCAATTTTCTTAATAGCATCGGTTAATTCAGAACGGGCGTAGGGTTGAGACTTGGTTTCAGCCACCAACTGCTCCGCGTAATTGTCATCTCCAACATGGATCAACTCAGCAAGCAATTGCCCACTGGTTAAGTAAGAACCGGATAATAATTCATCACCTGCTTGTTTTAAAATGGCATCCGATTCACCCGTTAAAAGGGACTCGTTTACTTCACTAGATCCGTCCACTACAGTGGCGTCTGACGGCACCTGGTCCCCACTTTCAAGGATAATCAAGTCGTCAACCACCAATTCAGTCGACGGGACAATCGCTTCCTGGCCATTTCGGACCACTTTGACTGGCTTGTTGGATAAAATGGTCAACTTGCTGACCAAATCGCGGGCTCTAATCTCTTGGACAATCCCAATCACAATATTTAAAATAATGATGGCAATAAAGACCATGTTAGAATAAGCGCCAACCAGTAACAATAAGAAAGCCAACAGGAAGTTTAAGGCATTAAATAGGGTAAACACATTCTCTTTAATAATTTCAGCTGTCGTCTTTTGGTTTGAATGACTGGTTTGGTTAACCTGCCCTTTTGTCACTTTGGACTGGACTTCTTCATCGGTTAGACCTTGGTATCGATCGTTCCTCATTAATTTATATCCTCCATTTTACATTCCTTATTTTTGTTGCTATTTTATTTTCCTCATAAAAGTCCATTATACGTCAGATGAATATGTGCAAATTTAAAGATTTATTTAGCTTTCTCTTAAGAAGACAAGATTGTCGGGGAAAACGTAGAAAAGAACAAAAAACTCCTCCATCTTTCGATGAAGGAGTTTTTCTATATATGCCGGCTAAAGGACTTGAACCCTCGACCCTCTGATTACAAATCAGATGCTCTACCAACTGAGCTAAGCCGGCAAATATGTTTTATTCAAAATGAATATGACCCGTGTAGGATTCGAACCTACGACCCACTGATTAAAAGTCAGTTGCTCTACCAACTGAGCTAACGAGTCATGGTGGAGAATGAGGGGCTCGAACCCCCGACATCCTGCTTGTAAGGCAGACGCTCTCCCAGCTGAGCTAATTCTCCGTAACTATTTCAATTAGTTATCTATCAAAGACAACTATTAAATAATACCATCTGATTTAGACACTGTCAACACAATTTCCATAAAAATTTTATTTTTCATCATTTTCTAGCGCATCGGCAGAAAAAATTCGTATATAAACCATATGGAGGTTGAAAATGATATCGTTTGTTTATTATACCATTCTTTTGGTCCTTTTTGCTAGTCTTGCTTCATTTTTTATGGTCGTCGGCTCAAGAACAGTCCTTGGACAATCCTTTATCCACGGTCGTTCCAAGTGCGACAATTGCCATGTCCCGATTTCACCCTTAGCTTTGATACCAATCATCGGTTACGGCCTATCAACAGGTAAATGCCAGACTTGCCACCAGCCAATTCCACTGATTTATCCACTTTCTGAAGGATTTTTCGCTATATTCTCTTTCCTGTTTTTTCTACACCATACGACTGAAACAGCAATTCTTCTCTTCCTGATTTTTACTACCCTTCTTATCATGACCAGTGCCGATATGGCTTTACACATCATACCAGACCGGTTTCAAGTCATATTATTATTAGTTGTGATTAATTATCTATATCGAAATCCGGACCTAGCACGCTTAACCCACATTACCTTTTCCCTATTAGTCCTCACTACTTTAATCACCTGCAATCACCTGCTTCATCAAGGTATTGGTGGTGGCGACATTAAAACACTGATAGTCTTAGCTCTAATGCTCGGTCCCTTAAACTTCTCATACCTTCTTTTAATCGCTAGCGGTCTAGCCCTTTGTCACATCTTTTATTTAAAAATCAGGCATACGAGCTTGCCAACTGGTCTGCCATTTATCCCTTATTTATTCTTTGCCTATCCCATCATCTTCTATATACTGTAATTAGCAAGGTATAGGACGTGAGGGAGAGAATATGCAGATTCAACACACTTTTATCCAGGGTAAATATGACTAGCCAGTTTTATGCGAGGACGCTCTTTTTACAAATGAGTATTTCATCGCAGTTGTAGATGGGGTGACTTCAAAATCGAATTTCACCCATGAGGGCATGAAGACTGGCAAAATAGCATCCAATATCATCAAAGACTTCTTAGCCACACTAGATCCGCAGGCCTCTATCGAGACAGTTATTTCGGGCGTTAACCAAGCTTTCGAGGAAAAATTTTATACACATGTGCATTTCCCACTAAACCGAATCGAACATGGTCCACAAGCTGCCATGGCTTTGTATTCTGACTTCCACAAGTGTATCTACTTAATTGGGGATTGTCAGGCTAGTGTAAACGGGCAATTACATACCCAATCAA
Source organism: Aerococcus sp. L_32 (assembly GCF_050689315.1). NCBI lineage: Bacteria > Bacillati > Bacillota > Bacilli > Lactobacillales > Aerococcaceae > Aerococcus > Aerococcus sp. L_32. The sequence goes on along the minus strand of NZ_JBOEQF010000140.1, from coordinate 997 downwards.
AGGCCTCTGATGCTATTTTAAGTGCATTCAGGTCCCTCATCTTGCATATCAACCCTAACCAACACCAAGAAGCTAGGGACGCTATTATGCCCTATTTAGTTTCCACAAACACATTCGCCAACAAGGCTGATACACGGTTTGGTTATTCGGTTTTAAACGGACAAGAAATCCCGACCGACTTAATCACAACCATTCCTGTTCAGCCTGGGGATGAAATTGTCTTAACGTCAGATGGTTATCCAGAAATCAGACCAACTTTTGAAGAAACTGAAGCTTACCTGCAAGAAATTATCCACAACGATCCGGATTTAATTGACCAATTTATTTCCACAAAAGGCGTCACCCTTGACCAAGTCAGCTTTGATGACCGGTCTTATATTGGCTTCAAAGTGACGGACCGGTCGTAAATTTCAAAAATCTTCTCCCTATAAAACACAAAATCCCTAGACCAATTTGGCCTAGGGATTTTTTCTCGTCTGAATATTCATTTGTCGTTTCTACAATGGTGAATTAGTTTTCTTGAATACTTGAGTAGTCAATTTGGCTAATTTCAGTATCTACGTCTGCTTCTTCGCCGTAGATTAATTGTTGTGTGTCACCGATTTTTTTCGGTTCCATTTCACGGTAACGAGCCATACCTGTACCTGCAGGGATGATCTTACCGATAATAACATTCTCTTTTAATCCAAGTAAGTGGTCTTCTTTACCACGGATTGCCGCGTCAGTTAAGACTTTAGTTGTTTCTTGGAATGAAGCTGCAGATAGGAAACTGTTAGTTTCTAAGGCCGCTTTAGTGATACCTAATAATACTGGACGCGCTGTTGCAGGTAGTTCACCTGAACGGATTGCTTCAGTATTGGCATCTGTAAAGTCTGCAGTATCCATTAATTTACCTGGTAACAAGTCTGTTGAACCTGGGTCAAGGACACGTACTTTACGTAGCATTTGACGAACCATAACTTCCACGTGTTTATCATTGATGTCTACCCCTTGAGAA
>NZ_JBOEQF010000139.1:0-5504 GCF_050689315.1 Aerococcus sp. L_32 | reverse complement strand
CCCTTCGGTTCAAAATGCGATTCCAACTACAGCTTTGGGGACATCGTTAACGGCGGCACCCATTCTAGGGTTAATCGGGTCAGCAGTTCTTTTAGCTTTTGGCTTGCTGTATATGAGATGGTGCTTGGACCGGTCTGTGAAGAACGGCGAACATTTTGACACCTATTTAGAAGGTAAGGTGGATCTTAAAGGGGTAGCTGGTGATGTGGATGAATCGAAATTGCCATCTATTTGGATTTCATTAGCGCCGATTGTTACCTTGATTGCCATTATCTTGATTTTTTCTAGTGTGGCCAACATTATTTTAGTGGCTTTAGCTGCAGCGATTGTCTTATCAGCTATTCTATACCACAGCTACATTCCATCACAGAATATGACCTTGAATGCGGGGGCGACAGGGGCAGTTATGCCAGCCTTCTCAACTTCATCTTCTGTAGCATTTGGTTCAGTATTAACCTTGGCACCTGGTTTTGCGGTCATCCAACAAGCGATTACCTCTATTCCCGGTAGTCCAGTGATTGGATTGGCTGTATCGTCTGCCTTACTAAGTGGGATTACTGGTTCTGCTTCGGGTGCGATTGGAATTGTGATGAATACCATGGCGCCAGATTATATTGCTATGGGGCTTGATCCAGAGTTGGTTCACCGAATTACAGTGATTGCGGCGGCAACATTAACGGCGATGCCACAGTCTGGGGTCGTGATTACCTTTAATAATCTGACTGGGCTATCCATTAAACATGGCTTTATCCACCAGTTCATTATTACAAACGTGGCACACTTGTTGGCTTTAATTGCCGTACTTATCGCGTCAGCCTTTTTATATTAAATAAATTCTATAGATTTTAAAAGAGGAGATGGCTTATGATAGTGCAACTCCTCTTGCTATTTGTGGTATAATTAGGGATGCAGGAAATATATATTGACATTGACCATCGGGGTGAGTACCATGTACAATGAATCAGAAATCAAGGAGATTGTGAATTATGGCAACGAAAAAAGTATCACTTGCTTGTTCAGTATGTGGCTCAAGAAATTACACGACTAATAGTAATGCCAATAACCGTACTGAGCGTTTAGAAGTGAAGAAATTCTGTAGACACTGTAACCAACATACAATACATAAAGAAACTAAGTAGTATATTGACTGAGAAACAATAGAGGGCGAGGGAAGTAGATGCAATTTTTAAAAGATGTATGGCATGAAATGCGATTGACTACATGGCCAAGCGGTGGCGAATTGGTGCGTTACACAGGTATCGTATTGTCAACGATTATCATGGTTGCCATTTTCCTAGGGATTATTGATACCTTGGCGCAATGGGCCTTTGCATGGTTTATCAACTTATAATAAAGCCATCAGAACTTTTTATAAATATGAATGTAAAAAAACTGCCCTCTATAGTTAGGCAGTTTTTTTGTTTGGAGAAGTTTAATTTAATGTGTGGATAATCTTGTTGAGGGCATTGGCTACTTCCTCGTCAAGGGCATGTTGTGGATGGTCTGCGTTATGTTGTAGGATAAAATCAAGACGCATCTGCATACGGTTTTGAATCTCCCTTAGCTGGTCATTTTGGTCTAAATCTACTGGGAAGTCTGTCATTTCAAGATATTCAAATCCTTCAATCGGACCAAAAGGCTTGAAGTCCCTAGTATTATCGACGACCGCTTCAATGGCAGCTAGCGAATGAGCGGGTGTGACTTTTTTCCCCAGGTAATCCCCAGTGTTGATAATATAGGCATCGATACCACGGTCAAATAGGTCTTTAAATTTATTAAAGTCTTCCACAAGTGGATAAACTCTAAATGGGTTCGCATATGGTTCGATAACTAGCTGGTTTAAACTGTCGCTCGTATTTTCAGCATTTGACCGTTTGGTAGCTAAGGTACAACCAAATACGGATGCCAATAAAGGATCTGTAATTTTAACTAATGGTGGTAAGGTATCATCTTTCATAATCCAGAAAATAGCGTTGATTTTTTCGTCAATTTTATCCACTCGATTAGGTGTTGAATAGCGCGATTTTACCGTACGTCCATTACCGTTACGGATATCATCGGTCACTAAGACTTTTTGATTATCTTGATCAAGAGTAACCCCCGCATTTTGAACAGTGACAAAGTAGTCTTGCTCTGGATGGCCTGTTGGATAATCCTTTGTTTTATCAAAATAAGAAGGTTCCAATGCTACAGAAGAACCATCTTCGGTATGGATAATAAAGGCATCATCATGGAGGACTTCAATCTCATATTTATTGTCGTGTTTAGCGTGGGTCAGGGTTGATTTACCAGAACCAGATAAACCAAAGAATGAGGCAACATGATGCCTACCGCTAGCTGTTTTAAAAATTTTTAGTCCACCATGACAGGCAAGGTATTGATTGCGATGAGCGGAAGCCCAAGCAAGTGTTAAGGTACCTTTTTTAATTTCCCCGAAATACCGCAAACCAAGGATGCAGACAACATTTTGTTTCACATCAAAGTAAGCTAAGCCATCTGGATAATCTGGGTGTGACCATTCAGGGTCAAAAAAGACATAGATATCATTTTCATCATAAAATTTAGATTCTTGATATCGTGCTTCATATGCTTCGTTGAAGATTTGGAAATTGATCAACCATGAATATAGGTGCTGTGCTTCAGTTTTAGGCATTGTAATATGCGCTTTTATCATAAAGTCTTCATCAAGCCCAACAACTGCTTGGCTTTTGATAAAAGGTCTAAAACTAGCCTGATAAATGGCATCGCGAATCATCGGCAATAGTCGTTCGTCCTCACTAGGGTCTTCGCCAACTATTCTACGCGCCTTAGCTGTTCTGCCAACGGTTCCGCCATCATTAGTGAGGAGTACTTTTGCTGAGGGGTCTAAACCCAGATCAGTTGCGTGTTTCACATTTGCGTCTAAGATGATTGTTTGAGGCGCTTGGGCAGCAAGGTTATAGGCGTCTTGGAGCGTGGAAATGGTTTGTGTATTATTTGAATAAAATGCAGATTCAACTGTCGACTTCAGTTGTGAGAAATGATTATTGTTCTTTCTTATTGTGTCTGCTGAGTAGTTACCAATTGATGCCATATAGATCCAACCTTTCTAATTAAAGTTTTCATGTAACCATATAGAAATTGTATTACCCATAGTAAAAGTGGGTGTTATAAGTCCATTCTAGCCGAAAATAAAGCGATTTCATAATTAAAAGCAAGAAAGCACACCAAAAGAACAGTAGTGGTTAAAAATAATAGGCCTACTTAAGGTATGATAATCTTTTTTCTATAATTATCTTTCTAATAAAAAATAGGATTGATAACTTGAATAAAAATTATCAATCCTATTGATTAAAATCAAAATTAGTATAGTAGTTGAGCGACCAATATTACAGCAATTAAGCTGATGATAAAGCCCACGTTACTTAAAATGCAGGCATGAATAAAGCCATGTTTAAAGTTCAAACCACTAACGACATTAAAGGTAATCACAGCCCCTGATTGTGGGACAAAGGTTAAAGCACCTCCGGCGATTACTGCAACTCTATGAACGACCTATGCTGGAATACCTATTGAGACATAGGTTTCTCCTAATTGTGTGATAACGGTACTAATAGCACCCATTACAGGTGATAATAATGCAGCAATAACACCAAGACTCACTAAAGCTGGACCAGGCATACATAGTAAAAAGTTTTTAACACTTTCAAACGAAGGAGCGGTTATTAACACAGCCCCGAAAGCTACGGCACTAGCTGCCCCGAAAGCAGACCCAACAGCCCCAGTTGCACCATCATTCAACACGCCAGTATGGTTATCAAGATATCCATTAAATACGACTGCACATAGACAGAGTGTCAGTGCTAGTGCAATTAAAATAATATTTTCTACTTTACTAAAGATGATGATCACAGCAATCAAAACGATTAACGGCATAATGCTTAGTGTAAAACTTAGTAGCTTTTTATTGTCTGCCATTTCTTCTTCTTTAGCGGCTTGCTTGAAAGAAGGAAACGGGCTGATCATATATAAAGGAAGGTAGTTTATCTATTTATAATGAAAAGTTGTTATGGCAGACTTTTACTTGTTGTGTTATAATAGGCCTCGAATAAAGCGAAGAGAAAACCTTTCATGTGGGGAAGGTTTTTTAATTTGCCTTGAAGTTGATCGATGATGGATGTATTGAAAGAAGGAGCATATCGATGGTAGAAGAAATCGAAATTGGTAAAGAATGGTATGTAATCCATACATACGCTGGCTATGAAAATAAAGTGAAACAAAACTTGGAAATGCGTATTACTTCAATGGATATGGAAGATTACATTTACCGTGTAATCGTGCCTGAAGAAGAGCATGTAGAGAAAACGAAATCAGGTAAAGAGAAGATTGTTAAGATCAAAAACTTTCCAGGTTATGTTTTAGTTGAAATGATCATGTCTGATGAAGCATGGTTCGTTGTTCGTAATACACCGGGTGTTACAGGGTTCTTAGGTTCTCACGGTCAAGGTTCAAAACCAACACCATTATTACCTGATGAAGTCCGTAATATCCTATCAAGCCTTGGTGAAGGTGGCCGTAACCGTGATATCTCATTCGATATCGATGAAGTAGTTAAAGTTATCGACGGTGCCTTTGATGGTATGGAAGGTCGCGTTCAAGAGATTGATGCAGAACATGGCAAGTTGAAGCTAACTGTTGAAATGTTCGGACGTGAAACATTAGCAGAAGTAGACTACGACCAAGTAGACAAATTCTAATTTGCGATATTTTACAAATCATAGTTGAGGTAAAATAAGCCATAGTTAAATGAATAAATAGCGGGTAAAGATTCTTAAACAAAATCCTTACCCGCTATTTTTCTCTATTGATCAATATTCATTTTCTAATTGTTTATTTTTCATCCTTCCAGCGGTAAAGATACGTGTATTTTAAAATATCGTACAATATATAACCGGAAATTACCGAATGCATAATGGGGAATGTGTATACTGAATAAAAACTACCATTAAAACGTAAAACTTTAGAATAGATGAACCATACAATGAACGTACTTGAAATAACGGAGAATACTGCGAACTTTTTCTTAATTGCACATTATCTTTGGTGTTCTCTTTCTTTAAAACAAAAGAATATTTTGTTATCGCTAAACTAACACAAAATAAACATAATGCAGAGAGTAGCCAGTTGCCAGTCACAATGATGAGTGCATTAGGGTGAATGACGTTAGCAAAAAGTATCATCATGGCCTATAGACCAAGGACAAAGTTTGCTTCATTTTTAACTGCAGTTTTATTGATTTTAAACAATAATCCCTCCATTATTTATTTTCTAAATTGTGACTTCGCTCAAGTGTGAATAAATATTACTTAATACAATTAATTTAAGTGGTTATATGTTTAATCCGCAACATCAAATGCTTCTATTATTAAGCGCGTTATAACGCGTTTATTGGTAGCAGAGGCGAATGGCAAGCCGAAGATGCACAAAAAAATCAGTTGCTTTTATGGGCAACTGATTTTTTCTAT
>NZ_JBOEQF010000138.1:0-5603 GCF_050689315.1 Aerococcus sp. L_32 | reverse complement strand
GACGAGCATTTTTTAAATCATCTAAAAGTTGCGCAATCTTTGGCCATAAGCGCGGTGGATGACAAAACTCAATGTCACGACCGATTTCCAAAGGTGAGCGTTTGAAAATCATCTGATCATAAGGCACCACGTGGTTGAAATATCTAAAGCAGAAGTTTTCGTCTATATAGGTAATTTCAAAAGGCAGGGCGTTCATTAAACTGGTGAATTCAGCAAGGGATAGATAGCCATTTTCCAAGTCTAATGGTTGATCAATGGCTACTTGGTCTGGTCTAGTGAGCAGTTGATTGTGGTGACTATACCAATCAACCTGTACATATCCATCGGAAAATTGTATCGTTTCACTTTGTTTGCTAGTGAGATTTTCTTCGAGTCGTACTAAAGCTGTCAATTTTTTGTTTTTTAAATCTGCTTCATCTGGTCCTTTAACAGAACGATCTGTGCCTGGGGCGATGTCAATAAACCGTTGGATATCCTGGACGCATTCGAGGATACCTAAGAATTGATGATGATCATCGAACAGTGGTTGATATGTCACATAAATCTTTGCAGTACCCTTAGCGCTTGTTTCTTGGAACCAGTAGGACACAGCCTTTTCTTGACCAGATTTTAGTTTTTCAAAAACTGGGTGAATTGTCTTCCAAACACTGGCTGGAAAAAGCGTCCGTGCAGCCATCCCTAGCTGACAATCTTCACGATATTGAAAGGGGAAACCCGTCTTATCCTGACAGGGCAGGGTGTAATTTGTGTATTGAATATGTCCTGCTGAATTGATAAAGGTAAGGGTGACTGGTATCCGGTCTAAGATAATCCGCATTTGGTTAATAGATAAGAATCCATCGCCAACAGGGAGTGGCATGTCAGGGTCAATGATCGCTTGCTGGCAGCTTTCTGTAGCTTGTAATTCGGTTTTTCCTTCCCAGCTGATGAGCATAGCGCCATCAGGAAAACTGATTCTTTGGCTTTCAATAATGGTCTTACGTGGCTGGTCTACATTTTTGGTAAGTGGTGTAGTGCCTTCATGCTGGTCATCATCTTTTTCATCTGAACTTGTCCATGTACCTGTAGGTCGGATAATCGCAAAGCCGTAAATATTACTTTGTTCACTAACCTTGGCCCAATCTTGACTAGACAAACTTTCGGCTAGAATATTTATAAGAATGGCTTCCTCTTTAAAAATCATCTCCTTAAATTCATATTCAAAATCTGCAAAAGCTAACTTTGCTGTCGCTAATCTTTCTGTAAAATCTTTACTTCTTAATAAATCAACTGGCTTTAAAGCTGCTTGAAATAGGTCACGAATCTCATCATCTTTGGCCCACATAACTTTGGGTGGCGCATTATAACCGTATTTTTCAAGCAGTGGAAAGAAAACCCGTTCTTTACGGGTATAGTGGTGTTCAAATTGCCCTAAGAGTTGGTATTGCCGCTTCAGGCCGTCTGTAAAGTCTAAGCGACTAGGATCATCTTCGTTTAAGGCTTCTAAGGCTTTAAAAATATTGTTGATTCGGTTAATGCAGGCTCTAAAGGCCATGTTTTCAGCTTTAAATACCTGAACGGGATGATTTTCTTGTTCGATTTCTACAGCTGAATGACCTGTTACTTGGTCTTCAAACATGCGGGCATGTACGTTACACAATTTCAAGACATCTTCAAAGGTCATGTCATTATCGTCTTCGTAGATAATTTTTTGCTCCATCATGGCGATTTCAATGGCCGAAACACCGGAAAAGTGCTGGTTAAATGCTTCTTGTAAACTGTTAGGGTCTACGCCATGGTGAAGTTGCGTCAACATGTCAGTAAGCACCTGTAATCGTTGTTTTTCTTGGTTAGTATGCTTCTTTTTCATTATTTTTCTTTACTCCAATTGGTTGATAGCCATTGTAAATCAGTTGTTGGCAGATAAATGCTACGGAGACGCCTGCGATTTTAGTACCGCGATTAAGGGTCACAAATTGGCCGATAGATTGGCGTAAGATTGGGTCTTCCAAAGGGGTAAAACCAATTTCAACTAATAAAGCTAATAGGTCGGGATGGTCGTCGATGAGCGTTTTGACAGGTTGGTTAAAGTCAACAGTGAAATCATCGGTATGGTTCATATGCAATCACTTATCCTTTTATACTTTTGAGTAGTTGGTTAAATAACACTACTACTTGAGAAGAATAGTAGAGTTTCTGAGCTTTGAAAGCAATAAACCTAAGGATGTAGATTTATCTTAATACAATATTGTATACGAATTAAAATGAGATCATCCTTTCTTTGACCCTTGAAGAGCTAGCTAGCTAAAGTGGTAGTTAACGCAAAGGAAGGAGTGAAGAGATGTCCGTATCAGCAAACACATATGGGATTGTTTTTAAAGGAGAGGCTGTGAACCACCAAAAGGTCATAATGGCGCAATTGCTCGAGGTTATCGACCCAGAGTTAGGGATTGATTTTCCAAATTTAGGTTTAATTTATGAAGTAGATCTAAATCTCACAGGTGAGTGTACTGTAGTGATGACCCTTACGACATCAGCTTGTCCATTAGTATTTGTGATTGAAAAGGACTTTCAGGAAAAACTGAGTCAAATAGCTATCATAAAGGCAGTGACTGTGACGATTACATTCGATCCTGTTTGGTCAATCCAACGACTAAGTCCTTTTGCCTGTGTCTGCCTAGGTATGCCGATTCAAGGATAAAAAGCACTAGGACTGCATGAAATGCCTCTTTTTATGATGGGATAGATAAACTTATCTGAATATGCTCTATTACAGTAATTAAATTCGAAAAACATCCTTAAATTGTTTTTAAAGAGCTCAACCTAGAAAAAAGTATCCTGAATGTATGCATGATTATTTGCATTTTCAAAATAAGACAATTATACTTAAATCAAATATAGTTTACAAACGTAAACAAATATAATTATCATGCAGTAGGAGGCAGGAAATAATGAATAAAGAAAATAAGACAAGACATCATCAGGATATGCACCATGATCACGACCATGAACATATGAATCACGGAGAGCATAACCATGACCACCATGATCATAGTGGCCACGATGGTCATCATGGACATGACGGACACGGCGCTCATATGATGGCTGATTTTAAGCAACGTTTCTGGGTAGTTTTGGTATTATCTATCCCTTTAGCGATTATTGCACCTATGTTAATGCACTTGCTTGGTTATCATATTGATTTTCCGGGCCAAGGGCTTTTGGAATTTGGCCTTGCTACTATCGTATTCTTTTACGGAGGTAAGCCCTTCTTAAGTCATGCTTGGCATGAATTGAAATCAGGGGTTCCGGGTATGATGATGCTGATTTCTCTAGCGATTGTTGCAGCTTATGTCTATTCGGTTTTAACCACCTTCTTCATTAGTGGAATGAACTATTATATTGAACTTGCTAGCTTGATATTGATTATGTTGGCGGGACATTATATTGAGATGAGGGCACAAATGTCAGCGGGTAATGCTGTTGAATCGCTAGCCAAACTCTTACCGTCCGACGCTGAAGTGATTCATGAAGACGGATCAACAAGTGAAGTAAAAGTCGACCAATTGAAGAAGGGCGACCGTATCTTCATCCGGCCAGGTGCGAAGATTCCTATCGACGCTACAGTTTATGAAGGGCATTCTGAAGTAGATGAATCAATGTTGACTGGTGAATCTGTCCCCGTATTAAAAGAAGCGGACGCGAAGATTGTTGGGGGTGCTATTAATGGGGATGGTATCCTAAAAGCTATTGTGACGAAAACGGGTACGGATACTTATTTAGCGCAGATTATTAACTTAGTTACTGACGCACAAGCACAAAAATCTAAGGCGCAATCCATTGCTGATGTCTGGGCTAAATACCTATTTTATATCGCTTTAGTTGTAGGGATTATTGCCTTTGTCGCTTGGACTGCTATCGACGGCTATCTAATGGGTTTACAGTTTATGGTAGCAACCTTTGTTATCGCGTGTCCGCATGCACTTGGGCTGGCAGTTCCCTTGGTAAATGCTGAATCTACTTCCTTAGCTGCTGAATCTGGCTTATTTATTCAAAACCGTATCGCATTTGAAGACGCTCATAAGATAGATAAAATCGTTTTTGATAAGACTGGAACCCTTACTCAAGGTGAGTTTGGAGTAGACGAGATTACTGTTATGGATGGCAAGTTTAATGAAACTTCTCTTTTACAAATTGTCTACGCGATTGAAAGCCAATCTGAGCATCCAATTGCTCGAGGTATTGTGAAAGAAGCTGAAAGTAGAAAGATCGAAAAATTACCGGTTGCTGATTACCATAATCTGACCGGTAAAGGACTTGAAGGGACTGTAGATGGGAAGAATATTCAAATCCTAAGTCCAAAAGCTACTAGACAAGCAGGTTATACATTTGATGAAGAAGCTTTTAAGGCCTCTGCTTCTAAAGGGCGAACTGTTGTCTTTGTTATCTATGATCAGGTATTAGTGGGTGCTGTTGCAGTATCCGATATTGTTCGTGAAGAGGCTAAAGCAGTGGTAGCTGAACTGCAAAATAAAGGAATCCAAGTGCTGATGTTAACGGGTGATAACCAACAAGTGGCAGATTCAGTAGGTCAAGCGCTCCATTTAGATGGTGTCTTCGCAGAGGTTTTATCTGATGAAAAAGCCAGTAAAATTAAGTCGTTACAAGCGGATGGTGGACGTGTTGCCATGGTTGGTGATGGGGTCAACGATGCGCCGGCCCTTGCACAAGCTGATTTAGGGATTGCAATTGGTGCAGGGACAGATGTTGCGAGAGAAACAGGAGATATCATCTTGGTTGATTCAAATATCCATGATGTCTTAAATATTCTTAACCTATCGAAAGCAACCAAACAAAAGATCAATCAAAACCTCATGTGGGGTGCGGGTTATAATGTGGTGGCTATTCCACTAGCGGCTGGTGTTTTTGCTGGACTAGGTATTGTCCTTGGACCAGCTTTGTCAGCTATTATTATGTCCTTGTCTACCGTAGTCTGTGCAGTGAATGCACGGATGTTACGCCGTGCTTATAAGAAATTACAAGCCAATTAATTCAAAACAAAGAGAATGTATGTATAGTTTATTGATATCTAACATGAACCGCAACAGTCTGATAATTCAATTAACTGGGAAGAGGATAGCATTCATATGATAGAGAAGACTACTAGGATGTTTCTTATGAAAGATGTGCCTTTTGATATGAGTGTAGTAAGATTAGAACAAACAATATGCCTAAATAGTGATTTCCTTTCTTCACCGCATGTTGCCTAAACTGACAGCGTGAGAGTATGTTTATATAGACATAGCAAAACATCAAGCATAATTCTTTTCAACAGCAGATTTGAGTGACCTTTGTTCGGTGAAGAACGCCTCTCTGAGAATAAGACAAATGAAATGAAGCCCCCTTTTTGACAAGAAGGAGGCTTCATTTCATTTTATGCTTGTGCCTTGATTAATGCTTCAAATAAGTATTTACTAGATTCAGCTCCTGGATCAGGTTCACCAATAGACCGTTCCCCATAGTAGGAAGCACGACCTTTCGTCGCTTTAAGTTCAGCCGTTTTAGCGCTAGCCTCATCCAATACTTCTTGGCTTAAATTATTGGCTTTTAGAGCTTCAACAGCC
>NZ_JBOEQF010000137.1:0-5642 GCF_050689315.1 Aerococcus sp. L_32 | reverse complement strand
TTTATCAGTTGTAATGATTACGGCCGTTTCCTGCGCCTTGCTCGGGGTATTTTTAGTTTTGAAGAACATGGCCATGGTGGCTGACGCCTTGTCGCATACAGTTTTACTAGGGATTGTCCTTGGTTACTTTATTGCCGGCGACCTAGATTCACCGATCCTATTTGTGGGGGCAGCCCTATTTGGTGTGATGACTGTCTATGCCATTGAATACGTGGTCAACAAGTTTGCCATCCAAAGTGATGCGGCCACTGGCTTGGTCTTTACCTTGCTTTTTGCTCTTGCCATCATTCTGATTTCAAAATACGCGCGAAATGTTCACTTAGATGTTGATGTGGTCTTGAGCGGTGAAGTGGTCTTTGCGACCTTAAATACTATGGAAATCTTTGGTATCCAGGTGCCGATTTCCTTCGCCCGAATGTTTGTCATGTTGGTGATTAATCTGACCTTTGTCGCAGTGACCTACCAACAACTCAAAGTCAGCATTTTTGACCCCGTTTACGCGAAATCCATCGGTGTAGCGGTTGGGTTCTTGAATCTGGTCTTGATGACACTTGTTTCCATCACCACCGTTGTTGCCTTTGATACCGTCGGTGCAATCCTAGTGATCTCCCTAATGGTAGCGCCAGCCTTGAGTGCCCATTTACTGTCAAAACGGTTATCCATCATGTTGCTAGTAGCCTTATTGTACGGGGTAATCAACAGTGTCCTTGGGTACTATGTAGCCATCTACTTTAACGTGTCCATTTCAGGAACCATCGCCTTCGCAGGTTTTGTAACCTTCTTGTTGACACTCTTGTTTGCACCAAATGGTTTAATTGGCAAGCGGTTCAAGCGGGCTAAGCAAGCCTAGATTTTGATTTAAAGAAAGTGAACGTATGTAAGTTAGTGTCTTATTCAGACTACAAGGTCTGAGTGGGGCACTTTTTCTTTTTGACAAAAGTATCAAGCAGATTTTACCTACTTGCGCCTAGTCCACACAAACTATAAAATGGGAGAGATGATAATGTGCATTTACAAAAACAATGAAAATAGTAATGATATAGAACGGAGGGTGTTCATGAAAGAGAGTCATCAGTACTTCGAAAACAATGAAGATCTTGGACACGACTTTAAACAATACGAGACCGTGATTTTCGACCGGTCATTTACCTTCAAGACCGACTCAGGCGTCTTTTCTAGGGATAATTTAGATTTTGGGACCCGGGTCATGCTTGAAGCCTTGGACCTTGACCAACTTGCACCAGGCGACCTGCTTGATTTGGGCGCTGGCTACGGGCCTGTAGGGGTCATTATGGGGACTATGTTGCCTGACCGTGCCATTTACGGTGTAGACATCTCTGAGCGGGCAATTGGTCTGGCTAAGGACAACGCGGCAGCTAACCATGTTGACAACGTCACTTTTCAAGTGTCAAATGCCTATGAAGCCATTGCCAAAAGAGATTTCGGTGTCATTCTAACGAATCCGCCAGTCCGTGCGGGTAAGGAAATGGTGCATCATTTTATGAGTGAAGCTATTCACTATCTAAAACCAGGTGGTGAAATTTATGTAGTTTTACAAAAGAAACAAGGGGCGCCTTCAGCTATGAAGAAATTAGAAGAGGTCTTTGGTAACGTTGAAGAAATCGAACGCCGTAAAGGCTATTGGATTTTAAAAAGTGTAAAAGAAAGTGAATAGACCATCATGGCGGGCATTGCATCCTTTGGGTGTAGTGCTTTTTTATTTGTTCATGAAAGTTTCCAAATAGAACAATGCTTGTACTTTTAGAAGTTTGTGAAATTAAGCCCTTTCATTTTCAGTCTAAAGGGGTGTAGAAAGTTAACATAAAAAATGTTCATTTTGTGAAAACTTGTCAAATCAACCTTTTTAAGGGTCTTTCTTTGAAAATTTTCGGTGAACATGTTACGGTAATATGGTGAGTTTACGTTGCGTTTTATAACAAAGTGTCAAAATAAAGGAGGATTATGATGACTACAGCAGTAAAAATTGAGAATTTAACAAAAATTTATGGATCACGCGCTCAAACTGAGAAAGCGAAAAAACTATTAAATGAAGGAAAGTCTAAAGAGGAAATCGTTCAACAAACAGGTGCCACAGTCGGGGTCGACAACGCCAGTTTAGATATTAAGCAAGGTGAAACATTCGTAATTATGGGATTATCTGGTTCAGGTAAATCAACTATGTTACGTATGATCAACCGTTTAATCGAACCAACAGCGGGTAACATCACAATTTTAGGTGATGACGTGACAGGTGCTAGTAAAGATGAATTACGTGAAATCAGACGTAAAAAAGTGAGTATGGTATTCCAAAGCTTCGCCTTATTCCCACACAAAACAATTCTTGAAAATACAGAATTCGGTTTGGAGATTCAAGGTGTCAGCAAAGAAGAACGTCAAAAAGCTGCTGAAAAAGCACTAGAAAACTCTGGTCTATTAACTTTTAAAGACCAATATCCAAACCAATTATCTGGTGGTATGCAACAACGGGTTGGTTTAGCACGTGCCCTAGCTAACGACCCGGAAATCCTATTAATGGATGAAGCCTTCTCAGCGCTTGACCCATTAATCCGTCGTGACATGCAAGATGAGTTAGTTGAGTTACAAGAGCGTGTAAACAAAACAGTCGTCTTCATTACCCATGACCTGGATGAAGCTTTAAGAATCGGTGACCGTATCGCCTTAATGAAAGACGGAGAAGTCGTTCAAGTAGGTACTGGTGAAGAAATCTTAACGAATCCAGCTAACGATTACGTTGAACGGTTTGTTGAAAGTGTTGACCGTTCTAAAGTCCTTACAGCTGAACATGCTATGAAACGCCCTAACGTCTTATTAAATGTTGAGAAGCATGGTGCCAGAATGGCGTTGCATCTTATGGAAGAGGAAGACTATACCTTCTTAATGGTGGTAAATAATAAACGTGAATTATTAGGTTACGTTCGTGATACTGATGTTGCCAAAATGATTAAAGGCAATCAAAATAAACAATATCTATCTGTTGAATCCATTATTCGTACAGACCATCCAACAGTTCATCCAGAAACATCTATCAATGATATTTATGATGTGATGGGTAATGCGTTTATGCCAATTTCAGTAGTAGATGAGGAAAACGAACTATTAGGAATGGTAAGCTCTAAGATGGTTATCAATAGTTTAGCAAATGACAATGGTGATAATGAAGTTGAAGAGGAGGAAGAATTGAATGTTTAATTTAGCTATGTATCCACTCCCTAAACTGCCAGTGGCGGATTGGGTTGAAGCAGCAACAAACTGGTTAACCGTAACCCTATCAGGTCTTTTTGGTGCTATTCAAAATGGTGGTTCAACCTTTATGGACGGTATTACGAACTTACTATTATTAATTCCACCATTTGCCTTTATACTAATCGTGGCAGTGATTGCTTATTTTGCAAGTAAGAAGCAATTATCATTATCTGCCTTCGCCTTAGTTGGTTTGGGTTACATTTTAAACCAAGGTTTATGGTCAGAATTAATGAACACAGTGACATTGGTACTGGTTTCTAGTGTAATCTCAATTATTATCGGTGTACCTTTAGGGATTTGGTCCGCAAAGAATAAAACTGTCCACAATATCCTAAAACCGATCTTAGACTTCATGCAGACAATGCCAGCCTTTGTTTACCTAATTCCAGCCGTTGCCTTCTTCGGTATCGGTATTGTACCTGGTACATTCGCGTCAGTAATTTTCGCCTTACCACCAACAGTACGATTCACTGAATTAGGGATCAAACAAATCTCTACTGAGTTAGTTGAAGCAGCAGATGCCTTCGGTTCAACTGGTAAACAAAAACTATTCAAAGTAGAATTACCTTTAGCTAAATCGACAATTATGGCTGGTGTAAACCAAACAGTTATGCTTGCCTTGTCTATGGTTGTTACAGCTTCAATGATTGGTGCACCAGGTCTAGGTCGCCAAGTATTAACAGCTCTACAACGTGCCTCAGTGGGTTCAGGGTTTGTGTCAGGTCTAGCGATTGTTATCTTAGCAATCTTGATTGACCGCTTAACACATCGTTTCACAGCTGATAAAAATAGCTAAGTCAAAGAAGGGAGAATTTATTTTGAAGAAAAAACTTAAAGGTATCTGGATTGCAGTCATTGCAGTCTTGGGATTAGTTCTTACTTTCGGAAGTGCGGGTGCTTACAGTTCAAATGCTTCTAACCTTATTTCTGTTGGAAGTAAAGGAAATATTAATTTATCTTACGTAACATGGGATACTGAAATTGCTTCTACAAATGTTATCGCAGAAGTTTTACGTCAAGCAGGCTATACAGTAGAAACTACGCCATTAGATAATGCCATTATGTGGTCATCAGTTGCGTCAAATGAAGCCGATGCGATGGTTGGTGCTTGGTTACCAAATACGCACGCACCTCAATATGAACAATACAGTGATCAAATGGAGGACTTAGGTCCTAACTTAGAGGGAGCGATTACAGGTTTAACCGTACCAACTTACATGGAAGATGTGAACTCGATCGAGGACTTAAGTGACCAAGCGAACCAAACAATTACAGGTATTGAACCTGGTGCTGGTGTTGTAGCGGCTGCAGAAGAGGCAGTAGGTACATACAGCAACCTAAGTGATTGGACAGTTCAAACATCATCTTCAGGTGCCATGACGACTGAATTAGGTACAGCTATTGCGAATGAAGAAGAAATCATTATTACTGGTTGGTCACCACACTGGATGTTCCAAGAGTATGACTTGAAATATCTAGAAGATACTGAAAGTATCTTTGGAGACGGTGAAACAATCAATACAATGGTTCGCCTAGGATTACAAGATGACATGCCAGAAGCTTATCAAATCTTAGACAACTTCTTCTGGGAAGTTGAGGATATGGAATCTGTAATGGCTGAAATCAATGACGGTGCTGATCCTCAAATTGCAGCACAAGCATGGATTGAAGAAAATCAAGAAACAGTCAATCAATGGTTAGCTAATGAAGAATAATTGAATAAAAGCTTGACAATGCTGTTCGTAATAATTAATGAACAGTAACGTCTCGACGAGCTTATAACAGGAGTGAGGCAATACTAGCCCCTCCTGTTTTTTTATAAAAAGTAAGTAGTCGAACATTTGTAACTAAGGAAGATTATTTTCGGGAGTGTAAAAATGTTTAAGAAAATGAGTTTATTAGTAGCAACAGTTATAGGGTTATTATTTACCTTTGGCAGTGAAGATTCGTATAAAACGACTGTAGGTTCTGCTTCTGGTGGCCAAACAGTGACTCTAGCAACTGTGAATTGGGAGTCTGAAATAGCTTCAACAAATGTCCTGGCACAGGTGCTAAAAGAAGCAGGGTTCAACGTACAAATTACAACAGTAGACCCGGCCATCATGTTTAGTTCGGTTGCAGAAGGGCAGTTGGATGCTATGGTCGGCGGTTGGGTGCCTACAACGCACCAGGCCTATGCAGAGAAATATGGTGACTCGATGGTTGATTTAGGGGCTAACCTAGAAGGTGCTATTTCAGCATTAACTGTTCCAACATATATGGAAGATATCAATTCGATTACCGACCTCACGGATGAAAATGATTCATCTATTACAGCAATTGAACCAGGGGCAGGTGTTACCAACAGTGCCCAAAATGCTGTTAAGGAGTATGACAAT
>NZ_JBOEQF010000136.1:0-5747 GCF_050689315.1 Aerococcus sp. L_32 | reverse complement strand
CTTATCAGTTGTAATGATTACAGCCGTTTCCTGCGCCTTGCTCGGGGTATTTTTAGTTTTGAAGAACATGGCGATGGTGGCTGACGCCTTGTCGCATACAGTTTTACTAGGGATTGTCCTTGGTTACTTTATTGCCGGCGACCTAGATTCACCGATCCTATTTGTGGGGGCAGCCCTATTTGGTGTGATGACTGTCTACGCCATTGAATACGTGGTCAACAAGTTTGCCATCCAAAGTGATGCGGCCACTGGTTTGGTTTTTACCTTGCTTTTTGCCATTGCCATCATCCTGATTTCAAAATACGCGCGAAATGTTCACTTAGATGTGGATGTGGTCTTGAGCGGTGAAGTGGTCTTTGCGACCTTAAATACTATGGAAATCTTTGGTATCCAGGTGCCGATTTCCTTCGCCCGAATGTTTGTCATGTTGGTGATTAATCTGGCCTTTGTCACAGTGACCTACCAACAACTCAAAGTCAGCATTTTTGACCCCGTTTACGCGAAATCAATCGGTGTAGCGGTTGGGTTCTTGAATCTGGTCTTGATGACACTTGTATCCATCACCACCGTTGTTGCCTTTGATACCGTCGGTGCAATCCTAGTGATCTCCCTAATGGTAGCGCCAGCCTTGAGTGCCCATTTACTGTCAAAACGGTTATCCATCATGTTGTTAGTAGCCTTATTGTACGGGGTAATCAACAGTGTCCTTGGGTACTATGTAGCCATCTACTTTAACGTGTCCATTTCAGGAGCCATCGCCTTCGCAGGTTTTGTAACCTTCTTATTGACACTCTTGTTTGCACCAAATGGTTTAATTGGCAAGCGGTTCAAGCGGGCTAAGCAAGCCTAGATTTTGATTTAAGGAAAGTGAACGTATGTAAGTCAGCGTCTTATTCAGGCTATAAGGTCTGAGTGGGGCGCTTTTTCTTTTTGACAAAAGTATCAAGCAGATTTTACCTACTTGCGCCTAGTCCACACAAACTATAAAATGGAAGAGATGATAATGTGCATTTACAAAAATAATGAAAATAGTAACGATATAGAACGGAGGGTGTTCATGAAAGAGAGTCATCAGTACTTCGAAAATAATGAAGATCTTGAACACGACTTTAAACGATACGAGACCGTGATTTTTGACCGGCCATTTACCTTCAAGACCGACTCAGGCGTCTTTTCTAGGGATAATTTAGATTTTGGGACCCGGGTCATGCTTGAAGCCTTGGATTTTGACCAACTTGCACCGGGAGACCTGCTTGATTTAGGCGCTGGTTACGGGCCTGTAGGGGTCATTATGGGGACTATGCTGCCTGACCGCGCCATCTATGGGGTAGACATCTCTGAGCGGGCAATTTGTCTGGCTAAGGACAACGCGGCATCTAACCATGTTGACAACGTCACTTTCACCGTTTCAAATGCCTATGAAGCCATTGATAAAAGAGATTTCGGTGTTATTCTGACGAATCCACCAGTTCGTGCGGGTAAGGAAATGGTGCATCATTTTATGAGCGAAGCCATCCACTATCTAAAACCGGGTGGCGAAATTTATGTAGTTTTACAAAAGAAGCAAGGGGCACCTTCAGCTATGAAGAAATTAGAAGAAGTCTTTGGTAACGTTGAAGAAATCGAACGCCGTAAAGGTTATTGGATTTTAAAGAGTGTAAAAGAAAGCGAATAAACCATCATGGCGGGCATTGCATCCTTTGGGTGTAGTGCTTTTTTTATTTGGTCGGGAAATTTCCGAATAGAACAATACTTGTACTTTTAGAAGTTTGTGAAATTAAGCCCTTTCATTTTTAGTTTAAAGGGGTGTAGAAAGTTAACATAAAAAATGACCTATTTGTGAAAACTTGTCAAATCAACCTTTTCAAGGGTTCTTTTTTGAAAATTTTCGGTGAACGTGTTACGGTAATATGGTGAGTTTACGTTGCGTTTTGTAACAAAGTGTCAAAATAAAGGAGGATTATGATGACTACAGCAATAAAAATTGAGAATTTAACTAAAATTTATGGATCACGCGCTCAAACTGAAAAAGCGAAAAAACTATTAAATGAAGGAAAATCTAAAGAAGAAATCGTCCAACAAACAGGTGCGACAGTCGGGGTCGACAACGCCAGTTTAGATATCAAACAAGGTGAAACTTTCGTTATCATGGGATTGTCTGGCTCAGGTAAATCAACTATGTTACGTATGATCAACCGTTTAATTGAACCAACAGCAGGTAACATCACAATTTTAGGTGATGACGTGACAGGTGCTAATAAAGATGAATTACGTGAAATCAGACGTAAAAAAGTGAGTATGGTATTCCAAAGCTTCGCCTTATTCCCACACAAAACAATTCTTGAAAATACAGAATTCGGTTTGGAGATTCAAGGTGTCAGCAAAGAAGAACGTCAAAAAGCTGCTGAAAAAGCACTAGAAAACTCTGGTTTGTTAACTTTTAAAGACCAATATCCAAACCAATTATCTGGTGGTATGCAACAACGTGTTGGTTTAGCTCGTGCCCTAGCTAACGACCCAGAAATCCTATTAATGGATGAAGCCTTCTCAGCGCTTGACCCATTGATCCGTCGTGACATGCAAGATGAGTTAGTTGATTTACAAGAACGTGTAAACAAAACAATCGTCTTCATTACCCATGACTTGGATGAAGCTTTAAGAATCGGTGACCGTATCGCCTTAATGAAAGACGGAGAAGTCGTTCAAGTGGGTACCGGTGAAGAAATCTTAACGAATCCAGCTAACGATTACGTTGAACGGTTTGTTGAAAGTGTTGACCGTTCTAAAGTCCTTACTGCAGAACATGCTATGGAACGTCCAAACTTCTTATTGAATGTTGAAAAGCATGGTGCCAGAATGGCTCTACACCGTATGGAAGAAGAAAACTACAACTTCCTAATGGTGACAAACAACAAACGTGAGTTATTAGGTTACGTTCGTAACACAGATGTTGCCAAAATGATCAAAGGCAACCAAAACAAAGAATATCTATCTGTTGAATCTCTTATCCGTACTGACCATCCAGTCGTACACCCAGAAACACCGATTAATGATATTTATGACGTAATGGGTAACGCGATTATGCCGATCTCAGTTGTAGATGACGAAAATCACTTATTGGGTATGATAAGTTCTAAGATGGTTATCAACAGCTTAGCAAATGACAACAGCGAAGAAGCTGATGCAACAAATACTGAAGAGGGGGAAGAATTGAATGTTTAATTTAGCGATGTTTCCAATTGAGCAACTACCAGTTGCTGATTGGATTGAAGCAGCAACAAACTGGTTAACCGTTACATTCTCAGGTTTATTTGGCGCCATCCAAAGTGGGGGCTCAGCCTTTATGAACGGGATTACCAACTTATTACTATTAATTCCACCATTTGCCTTTATCTTAATCGTGGCAGTGATTGCTTATTTTGCAAGTAAGAAGCAATTATCATTATCTGCCTTCGCCTTAGTTGGTTTAGGTTACATTTTAAACCAAGGTTTATGGTCAGAATTAATGAACACAGTGACATTGGTACTGGTTTCTAGTGTGATCTCAATTATTATCGGGGTACCTTTAGGGATTTGGTCAGCGAAATCAAAAACTGTCCACAATATCTTAAAACCGATCTTAGACTTCATGCAGACAATGCCAGCCTTTGTTTACCTAATTCCAGCCGTTGCCTTCTTCGGTATCGGTATTGTACCAGGTACATTCGCGTCAGTAATTTTCGCCTTACCACCAACAGTACGATTCACTGAATTAGGAATCAAACAAATCTCTACTGAGTTAATTGAAGCAGCAGATGCTTTCGGTTCAACTGGTAAACAAAAATTATTTAAAGTGGAATTACCTTTAGCTAAATCGACTATCATGGCTGGTGTAAACCAAACAGTGATGCTTGCTTTATCTATGGTTGTTACAGCGTCAATGATTGGTGCGCCTGGTCTAGGTCGTCAAGTATTAACCGCTCTACAACGTGCGTCAGTAGGTTCAGGATTTGTGTCAGGTCTAGCGATTGTTATCTTAGCAATCTTGATTGACCGTTTAACAAACCGTTTCACAGCTGATAAAAATAGCTAAGTCGAGGAAAGGAGAATCCATTTTGAAGAAAAAACTTAAAGGCTTGTGGATTGCTGTCATTGCAATCTTGGGATTAGTCCTTACTTTCGGTTCTGCCGATGCATACAAATCAAACATTTTTAATTTAGTCTCTGGTGAAGACAAGGGAACCATTACCTTATCTTATGTAACGTGGGATACGGAAATTGCCTCTACAAATGTGATCGCTGAAGTATTGCGTCAAGCAGGCTATACTGTAGAAATTACACCATTAGACAACGCGATTATGTGGTCATCTGTTGCTACAAAAGAAGCGGATGCTATGGTAGGTGCTTGGTTACCTAACACACATGCACCGCAATACGAACAATATGGTGATCAAATGGAAGACTTGGGTCCTAACTTAGAGGGTGCGATTACAGGTTTAACCGTACCAACTTACATGGAAGATGTGAACTCAATCGAGGACTTAAGTGACCAAGCGAACCAAACGATTACAGGTATTGAACCTGGTGCGGGTGTTGTAGCGGCTGCAGAAGAGGCAGTAGGTACATACAGCAACCTAAGTGATTGGACAGTTCAAACATCATCTTCAGGTGCCATGACGACCGAATTAGGTACAGCTATTGCTAATGAAGAAGAAATCGTCATTACTGGTTGGTCACCACACTGGATGTTCCAAGAGTATGACTTGAAATATTTAGAAGATACTGAAGGTGTCTTCGGAGACGGTGAAACAATCAACACAATGGCCCGCCTAGGGTTGCAAGACGATATGAAAGAAGCTTACCAAATTTTAGATAACTTCTTCTGGGAAGTTGAGGATATGGAATCTGTAATGGCTGAAATCAATGACGGTGCCGATCCTCAAACTGCAGCACAAGACTGGATTGAAGCAAATCAAGATACAGTTGATCAATGGTTAGCTGTTGAAGAATAAGTAAATAAAAGCATAAATATGACTAAAATCGGGTTTGAGCCTTCCAAAAGGACTGCGTTTCAGATTAAGTTGCAGTTGACTTTGTCAGCTAGTGCCTTAATCTTTCAGCGTTCTCTTTCTGGACCTCAATCCTTACAAAGTCTCAACGAGCTTAAACAGGAGTGAGGCACACTAGTAGCCCCTCCTGTTTTTTTATACAAAAAGTAAGTAGTCGAACATTTGTAACTAAGGAAGATTATTTTCGGGAGTGTAAAAATGTTTAAGAAAATGAGTTTATTAGTAGCAGCAGTTATAGGGTTATTATTTACCTTTGGCAGTGAAGATTCGTATAAAACGACTGTAGGTTCTGATTCTGGTGGCCAAACAGTGACTCTAGCAACTGTGAATTGGGAGTCTGAAATAGCTTCAACAAATGTCCTGGCACAGGTGCTACAAGAAGCAGGGTTCAACGTACAAATTACAACAGTAGACCCGGCCATCATGTTTAGTTCGGTTGCAGAAGGACAGTCGGATGCTATGGTCGGCGGTTGGGTGCCTACAACGCACCAGGCCTATGCAGAGAAATACGGTGACTCGATGGTTGATTTAGGGGCTAACCTAGAAGGTGCTATTTCAGCATTAACTGTTCCAACATATATGGAAGATATCAATTCGATTACCGACCTCACGGATGAAAATGATTCAACTATTACAGCAATTGAACCAGGGGCAGGTGTTACCAACAGTGCCCAAAATGCTGTTAAGGAGTATGACAAC
>NZ_JBOEQF010000135.1:0-5854 GCF_050689315.1 Aerococcus sp. L_32 | reverse complement strand
ATCATTAAAATCGATCGGTTTTCCATCAATTAAAAACTGACCAGAAGCGACTGGGGTTAACTTCATCAAACCATTCATCAAACTCGTCTTTCCAGACCCATTCTCCCCAATTAAAGCCGTAATTTCTCCTGGTTTAATAGAGAAAGATACATCCTCGAGAATTTTCTTCGCCCCGTAAAATTTATTCACCTTTTCAATCTCAATCATCTTGTTCACCTCGTTTTTGGAAATATTCTGTCATGTAAGTGGCAATCTCATGCGGGTCCATATTCAAGACCTGGGTCGTATCATAGAAGACCGCCATGGCCTGCTCCAAAGCATCACGCTTTAATTGTTGAATAATCATTTGGTTTTCCGTCACTCGACTCGGCACATTGGCTTCTGACACAATAATCCCTTCTTCCTCTAATGATTTAAACGCCCGCTGAACCGTATTAGGGTTAATCTTGAACGTTTTGGCGATATCACGACGAGAGGGCAACTTATCCCCAGCCATCAATCGGCTAGCAACAATCTCCCCCTTATAATGGTCGGCTAATTGCACATAAATTGGCGCCTGCTTATCAAACACAACCATGAAGACCCTCCTTTCAAAAATGCTTTATCGAAAGTGTGTTATTCAATTAATACACTTTCTTTATCTGTATTATATGGTTAATACACTTCAAGTGTCAATAGCAGGATTCTATAAAAATCATTTAATAATTTTTATTGGCAAAAAGGGGATAGATTGACAAGCGTATGTATATTGAGGGGGGGTTGTTGCTATACAAATCAATTCGCTACTTAAGAGAGCAGTCGTGTATAAAAATTCAACTAACGCAGATTATTCTCGTACGTTCTATTGCAGTATTTTTTTGACAAAGCATCGACGACATCTGTCCACGGGGAAAAGAAAACATACTTAATGAAATGGTTGAAAAGCATTGTTAATTTTTACTAGAATAATGCTTACACTTAACCAAAATCAGCAAATTAAAAAGAATTATTCAATGCAAATTATAAAAAAGTCACTTCATTTTTATTAGAGGCTACGGCTAAATTTTAAAGCCAAGGCTGAAGCTTACCTAGCATGCTTTCGCGGTGAGCACAGGATGGCCTGACGTATGTCATTCTGTTTGGTGTCCACGCTTTACAGAATGTATAGTCAGCCAAGCCGTAGGGTTTAGAATTATTCGCTCTAAAATTAGAATATTATTAGAAATCACTTGACTTTTTAATTTGGACATTTTATTATGAGTATAATCAAGTGAGAGACAGTAAAGATTAAGAGGTAGGATCAACATTTCCAGAAAGTCTGTGGTTGCTGTGAACAGACAATGTCCCCTATGAAGACACGCCTTTGCTTAAATGACACTTAGTCCGGTGGCACCGTTATAGCCAGACTAGCGGATAAAGACTAGTCAATGAGGTTATAAGTGTGAACTTATAACGAATTAAGGTGGGAACACGTTTCGGCGTCCTTGATCCAGTGATGGATTGAGGGCGTTTTTTTTATAACATTTTATATTTTGAAGGAGGGACAACATGGCAACATCTTACGTATTACAACGAATTTCATTAGCGAGAGATTATCTTGAAACAGTATCGAATGCTGGTTTCCAATTAATTGATTTGAATATGGTGGAACCATTCGATGGGGACGGCAAAGCCGAATACCCAAGCAACATTGTATTTGAAAAGGAAGGGCAATTATATGCCATTCGTAGTGACTGGACTCGGTCCATTTTAAATTACATGAAGACTTACGATCTTAAACAAGATAACTTCGCATACTATGGTCCAATGGTGAGAGACCACCAATCAACTTACCAAGCAGGTGTTGAATTAGTGGAACCAAGTGCTAGTCAAATGGCTAATACCATTGAACTGCATTTAGATTTCGTTGAACAGATGAGCCAAGCGTCTTTCAATATGATTGTTGTAAACAACGAAGAAATTTTAGATAAATACATTGAAAAATTTGCTTTTGGACCTGAGATCAAGGGCTATGTAATTGAAAAGAACTTGTCGGCTCTAGGTAACACCATTGGTAAAGACCATTATTTCTACCAGTTAATGGCTAAACCAGTTTCAGAGCAGTTTGACCTAGTGAAGAAGGACTTTGGTGATACGGACGAGATGGCCGTGATTCATTTGTTGAAAGAGACACTTGAAAGACGCAACACCAAAATGGTGCTTGATTTATCATTCCGGTCGCCGCAAAAATACTACAACGGCTTTTATTTCCAAGCATTTTTACAAGGGAATTCTAAACCTATCTTCTCAGGTGGACAGTACGCTAACGGCTGGTTTGGTATTGGATTGAATTTATCTAAAGGAGGATTTCTATGATTACTGTGGCTTTATCCAAGGGTCGTGTTTACAAGGCTTTCAATAAATTTTTAGCAGATAAGGGTTTAAATGACTATGCGGAGGCCTTGACAGATAGTGGTCGTGATCTCTTCCGTGAGGTTGGCGGGGTTAAATTCATTTTCGCAAAAGGAAAAGATGTCCCTACTTATGTGGAGCAGGGGGTTGCGGACCTCGGTGTTGTAGGTTCTGACACGATTGCCGAAAAGTTGTTCAATGTCTTGAATGTGTCTGAATTGCCATTTGGTCAATGTCGACTAGCGATTGCCGGGCCTACTAACTTGGATGAATCAGATATCAAAGTGGTGGCAACATCATTTCCAAATATTACCCGCAAGTACTTTAACCAACAAAAGCAAGATGTATCGTTAATCTTTTTAAACGGTTCGGTTGAATTGGCACCGATTCTAGGCTTAGCTGATGCGATTGTGGATATTGTCCAAACAGGGACAACGTTAAAAGAAAATGACCTAGAGGAGTACAAAACTATTTTGCCGGTACAAGCACGACTGATTGCCAACAAGCAGTCATTCTATACGAAAGAGAAGGAAATCTACAAGTTTATGCAAGAAATTGAGGTGGTATAAGTGGATGTAGCAGCATTTCAAACGGCATTTAGCACAAAAAATCAAGAGACAGTAGACCTAAACCGGTTGGTGGCTGTGCAAGAGATGATTCAAGCGGTTCAGGCCAGTGGAGACCAGGCAGTCATTGACTATACCAACAAATTTGATGAGCAGGTTTACCAAAATGCGGCAGATTTCAAAGTGTCAGCTGAGCGGCTGAAGGCGTCTTGGGACAACTTAGACTCAGCCTTACAAAGGGCGCTAGAAATGGCTAAAGACCGGATTGAGACTTATGAGCGCGGTGGTTTACATCCGGACCGACCAGGGGAAGAAATTTCCTATGTTTACAACGCTTTAGATAGTGCAGGATTTTATATTCCTGGTGGGAAGGCCTTGTACCCGTCAACAGTTTTGATGACGGTTGTGCCAGCCCTTGTTGCGGGGGTCGAAAACTTGGTAGTGACAACGCCTGTTTTCACGGAAGAATCAGTGACTTTCGCAGCCTTATACTTATGTGGGATCCGAGACAATGTGTATGCGATTGGCGGGGCACAAGCCGTTGCTGCTATGGCTTACGGGACGGAAACGATTCCTAGAGTAGACAAGATTTGTGGTCCAGGGAATGCCTATGTGGCGACTGCCAAACGGTTGGTCAACGGGGATGTATCGATTGATGCTATTGCTGGGCCGAGTGAAATCCTCTTATATGTGGACGAAACGATTCCGGTTGATGCCATTGTTTACGATATTTTCGCCCAGGCGGAACATGACCAAGACGCTCGGACTTTCCTCTTATGTGAGTCAGAAGATTTTCTTGGCAAAATAGCCGACCGCATGCAAGTTTTGTTGCCGAGCCAAAAAAGAGCGGACATTATTGAAGCTTCAGTTAAAAACAATCACTATGCAATCTGTGATACGAGAGAGCAATTGATCGCCGTATTGAATGACATTGCACCAGAGCACGTGTCCATTCAACATACAGCTCAAGATGAGATTGTTGAACAAATCAAATACGCGGGTGCTGTTTTCAAAGGCTACTACGCCATGGAAGCTATTGGTGACTATGTGGCAGGGCCATCGCATGTCTTACCAACTGGGCGGACTGCCCGGTTCTCGCATGGTTTAACCGCCAATGATTTCCGGACTTCACATGCCATTATTAATACATCAAAAGCCAGCTATGAAGCTATTGGGCCAGCTGGTCAAGCGATTGCTGAGGCTGAAGGTCTGGATTGCCATGCTCAGTCAATTGCCATTCGAAAGGAAGGGTAAGCTATGAAAACCGAGGATTATTTAAAAACGATTGAAGTGAATCAAGAAGGTGACACGGTAATCATGAACCGCAACACCTCTCCAATTCGTCCCTTGTCAGATCAAGATATTGTGGATGCGGTCTTGGCCACCCCTTTTAACCAGTATCCTGAAGACGAAGAAGCTAACTTCATCGCGGCGTATGCAAATTACGCCGGTCTTGATCCAAAGAATGTGGCTGTTGCTAACGGGTCAGATGAGTGGATTCAGAAATTGATTATCCAGTTTGGCCGCGGGGGTGTCTTGGCAGTTGATCCTGATTTCTTTATGTACCAGGATTACGCCAACCAGTTGGACTTCCCCTTTTTCCAGGTAGAGAGTGAAAAGGACTTCACTTTTACTTCAGACACAATTATCGGAGCTTTAGATGAATTTAAGCCGTCTTTATTCTTCTTGTCGAACCCGCAAAATCCTACGGGCCAGCAGTTTTCTGAGGAATTTTTACAGATCTTGGCGGATGAAACAGCAGATCGAGATATCACTTTTTTGATCGATGAAGCTTATATTGAATTCGGCCAGGACTATCAACGACCAGATAATGACAACGTCCTATTTATTCGGACCCTATCTAAGATTTATGGGGTAGCGGGTTTACGGGTTGGTATCGCCTTTGGGCAGGGACCTCGTTTCGACAAATTGAAGGAGATTAACCACCCTTATCCTATGAATAGTGTGTCACTAAACCTTGCCAGCAAGCTGTTTGAGGATACCGAGCGACTGGATGAGTGGGTGAATTACCAACGCGATATCAAGCGGGAATTGCAGGAGGCTTTTGACCAGGTTGCTGATCTAGTCACTGTGATTCCGTCCGCAACGAATTTTGTGTTTATCTTTGGTGATTTGGTCCCAGATTTAGACCAGTATTTAGCGGACAATGGCTTCGTTGGCCGTAAGTATGCAGATGGGAAAATGGCAAATGCGGCGCGATATTCGGTAATCGATTCAGCTGAATATCCCAAGTTTAAGGCAACAATCAAAGCATGGAGGGAACAAATTGAAGATTAAAGAGCGGAATACCTTAGAAACGCAAATCAAGCTGGGCTTGGCTAAGGCGGATGGGTCTGAACAAACATCCATCAATACTGGCGTGGGTTTCCTTGACCACATGTTAACCCTATTTCCCTTCCATTCGGGCCTTGATTTATATGTTGAAGCCAAGGGGGACACTTGGGTTGATGACCATCATGTCACTGAAGATATTGGGATTTTACTGGGTGAAGCTATTCGTGACCTTTACCAAGCCCAACCTTCATACGAACGGTACGGATCATATTTCCTGCCCATGGACGAAACCTTAGCCCGTGTCGTATTAGACTTATCAGGCCGACCAGTCTTAGTTTATGACGCCAACTTTTCAGCTGAAAAAGTGGGGACCTTTGATACCGAACTTGTCAAAGAATTCTTCTACGCCGTAGCTATGAACGCTCGCATGACCCTACATATTGACCTATTGAAAAACGGCAACACCCACCACGAAATCGAAGGCATTTTTAAAGCATTCGCCCGCGCCCTAAAAATCGCTTTGAAAGAAACAGACGGCGGCGTCCCATCCTCAAAAGGATTGATTCAATAAGTTAGGGTGTTTTGATCAAGAATAAGTGGCATGTCGTTGGATATTGATTGAT
>NZ_JBOEQF010000134.1:0-5873 GCF_050689315.1 Aerococcus sp. L_32 | reverse complement strand
CGAAAGTGGTATTGAAGAGATTTTAATTATTACCGGACGTAACAAACGTTCAGTAGAAGACCATTTTGATGCAAACTTTGATTTAGAAGACAACTTGAAGCAAAAACACAAAGATAAGTTGTTGAAGATGGTTGAAGATACGTCATTATTGAATATTCAATTCAAACGCCAGCACTATCCAAAAGGGTTAGGGGACGCTATTTACCAAGCGAAATCATTTGTTGGTGATGAACCCTTCTTATTACTATTAGGAGATGACATCGTGGTGAGTGCGCCAGGTGAAAAACCATTATCAAGACAAATGATGGATTGCTACCAAGCTAATTTAGTTGATGATGCTTTATTAATTGCTGGGGCTAGTGTACCTGCCAAAGAAACTTCTTCTTACGGGATTATGACAACTTCTGGTAACGGTGAAGCGGGTATTTACAATATCGATAAGTTTGAAGAAAAACCGCAAAATGAAACCGAAGAAAAATTAGCGGCGATTGGTCGTTATATTTTACCACCAGAAATTTTCGATGCCATCGAAGCCATTCCTGAAAATGCCTTCTCAGGTGAAGTAGAATTAACAGATGCCATCAACCACTTAGCTAAAGGCGACAAGTTAAAAGCCTATGACTATCAAGGTGAATGGTATGAAGTTGGCGAACCACTAGGTTTATTAAAAGCTAGCATTCAATTCGCCTTACGTCACGAAGAAACAGCAGACGGTTTCCGTGAATACTTGAAAAATGATATTATTCCAACGCTTAAATAATCGAACTTAAAAAGCAGTAGCGCGACTTCAATCGCGCTACTGCTTTTTTCAATATTTTAATAATTATCGTCATCTGGTGATAGGCCAGCGGCTAATATTTTCAATAGTTGGCCGGTTTCAGCATTTTCATGCCAGCCTCTAAAGTAGTCAGACCCGGGTCCATAAGCATAGACATTGACGTCTTCACCTGTATGGTTACCTGTTGTCCAGCCCGTATTAGAACGGCGGTCCACAATGTCTCGAATGGCTTGGGTCAAGCGGCTAACCTTTTCCTCGTACGTATAGACATATGTATGGTAGATAGACCGTAACTGGTTTTTCTCGGTAGAAGATAATTCAAATTGGATGTTACGACGAATCACTTCAACCCAGTCATTGGTTTCTTGCGTTAACTCAGCAATGTGTTCAGGAGTTGCTTTAACTTTTCGAATATAGTCAGGCAACCACGAATCGATGTTATTAGCCCCCATGGTCATCCCACCTGTCGCATGGTCAGACGTTGCAATGACAAGGGTATCTCCGTCTTGCTTGGCGAAATTGATGGCCACTTGAAAGGCGCCGGCGAAATCATCAATTTCACTCATGATCCCAACCACATCTTTATGGTGGGCAGCCCAGTCAATTTGACTCCCTTCAACCATTAGGAAGAAACCTTCATCACTCGTATCCAATCGGCGGATGGCAGAATGGACCATTTCACCAAGACTAGGAGTAACATTTGACCAACGATCAATGGCCATTGGAAGCCCAAATTCGGAGAATAAGCCAAGGACTTGTGGTTTGTGGGAATTGAAGAGTTCATGCTTAGTATGAACGATATCATAGCCAAGATTTTCAAATTCCTGAGCTAAATTTCGGTCTGGGCGGATAAAATGTTTACGGCCACCACCGAGCATAACGTCAATTTTTTGCTTACCTTCAATGGTATCGTCTAAGTATTGGTCAGCAATATCAAAATAGTCTAAGCGGCTTTCTACATGGGCCGCAAAACCTGCAGGTGTAGCGTGGCTGATTTCAGCGGTCACGACAATCCCTGTTTTTTTATTGTTTAATTTGGCAATCTCTAAAGCAGAGTCTACCCGACTCAATTGTTTGTCTAGGCCAATCACGCCATTCATGGTTTTGACACCAGTGGCCATAGCTGTTGAAGAGGCGGCAGAATCGGTAATCGTTGCCCAAGGGTCAAAGGAATAAGTGGATTGTTGGCCCACCAAGTATTGGTTAAAGATACTTGGGTTTCTAAAGTGACCAACATCTTGATGAAGGTATTCCCGGTAGGCTGAGGCGAGTGAAACGCTCATCCCGTCGGACACCATGAAAATAATGTTCTTCGGTTGGTGGGGAAATTGCTCATTACTAGCTACCATAATTTATGCTGCTTCCTTTCAGTAATCACTTGTCAAATTGATGGTATTTTTTTAAATTAATACCATCTTTTCTATCCTACAATCCTATTATAAGTTAAAATAGAAAGGAATGCTAAAGAAAGAGGGATACGACATGTTACGGATCGATGCCGCAGTTTTACATATCTTTGATACCAACACCAACGAAGCGGTCTTATCACAGACACTTTTAGACCATAAAGAACAATATATGATTGAATATATTGATAAAATGATGACCAAAATCATGTACACGGCACAGCAAAAAGTAGGCAAGCTACCTGATAGAAGTCCAGCTAAGGAAATTTTAGTGGGCATGAATCAAGCAGAAAACTTCCTACATGGCACACAAAAACTCACCAACCGTTTTTTCAATTTCACAAAATTAAACCCTGATATCAAACCAGCGGATTTACTGTGGGCAGGATTCTGGTTAGACGAAGCTTATTTTATCGGCATGTTCAAGTTAAACCACAATGAATCTTACACCCACTATGTTGAGTACGACCAGGACAACTTGAAAAACGACCTGATTATTAACCGGGCCATTCTACCTAGTCCAACCCAAGCTATTGACGAAGGGTTCTTATACTGCATCGATACAGAAGAATACTTTTTAATTGAGAAGAAACACTTGATAGAAGAATACGGGGAGCGGATTAACTATTTAAGTGAAATCTTCTTGGATATCCAAACCAATCCAAGCATGAAAGAATCAGTAAATATCATCAAAAAGGCCATCGCTAAAACTGCTAAGAAATTCGGGGAAGATGACTATCAAGACCTTGCTGAGGTAAAACAAATCCTACATGATACTATTCATGAAACACAAGCGATTGATAACCAAGCCATTGCTGAAGTTATGTACGGGGACAATTTCTCTCGTAAGCAAGCCTACTTTGAAGAAACCAAAGAACAAGGTCTAGCTGATGAAACACCTTATATGCCGGAACTTTTGGGGAACAACATGCAACGCCAAAAATTCAAGTTTGAAAACGGGATTGAATTATCTATTCCCTTAGACTTGTTTAATGACCCTGAAGTGGTTGAAATCAAAAATAACCCGGATGGAACACTGTCAGTCGAAATCAAAAATATCGAAAAAATCAAAAACATGTTCTAGACCACCACCATTGTCTAAATGACGGATAATATTAGAAAGGTTTACCTATATGTGGCAAAAATTTAAAAACTTAGGTTGGCGTGCCGCCCTAATCGTCTTCTTCGTGGTTTATATGATCACGATTTTAACAGTACCAAACCCAGAACAATTCCAAACGCCATTCCGCTTCATCTTCGCGGCTATCATCATCGTTGGTTTTGTCATGGAACTAGAAAAGAAACGTAAAAAATAAGTAGGCATTATAAAAGGTCGCGGATTGATTTTCGCGACCTTTTTACCTAATTTAACAATAGCCTTAATATCGGGCTTCCAAAGTCAAACGCTTCTGACACTTGCCAAAATACGTCAATTACTTCTAGTAATTATTCGACTTCTAAGGTGTAAGCGTCGACGTCACACTATGATACGGCACTAGTTGTCTAGTATCTCCTGTCTGGACGCTATACATCACATCCTGATTTTAGGGCAATGATAGGTAAAGTATAGGCCAAGGGTCTATGTGTACTATAAATTCTCAATGATTTGAATCAAACTGAAATCAAGAGTAAAATAGGAAAGAATAATGATAGCAAAATAAAGCAAGAGGAGAGGGTTTTTAAATGAAATATAATGACACTTGGGATTTAGACGCCATGTATCAAGGCGGAGTGACAGGGAATGCCTTTCAAGAGGCACTAGAAACCCTAGTCCAAAAACGAGATGCCTTAATCAAAGACATGCAAGCATTTGATATCAATACAACAGGCGCACCAGCAACTTTTGCGGATATTATTGATCAAGCTGACCAATACCTGAACCACTTCACTACTTTAATTACCTACGCCCAAATGGCATCTGACGCAGACATGCGTGACGAGGCGGCTTCGGCAGCGATTAATAAGGTGGCAACTTTAAACCAGGCTTATGAAATTGCCCGCAAAGGGTTAGATAAACAATTGGCTACCTTAAACGATGCCGAATTTCAGGACTTTTTAGCGGAACCCCGCTTGGCTGAAATTGCCTTCACCCTTGAGGAAGACCGTCGCGATGCGAAACGCTTGCTAGATGATCAAGCGGAAGCCCTTTTATCTGAATTACAAATCGATGGTTTATCGGGATGGTCAAATACTTATTCTACGACGGCTTCAGTGATGACGATTTCGGTCGATTTAGACGACGGCCACCACGATTATTCAGTGGGACAGGCAATGAACAACATGTACGCTGACCCAAATCCGGATAACCGGGCGAAAATTTTTGCTGCTTGGGAAGAGACTTTTGCTCAATATGGTCCAGTCTTCGCTGATGTCTTAAACCACTTAGCTGGCTACCGGTTAACCACTCAAAAATCGCATGGATACAATGATTTCATGGAGGAGCCACTAGAATATAACCGTATCAAGGCGGAAACTGTGGAAGCTATGTGGCAAGCTGTCGCAGCCAATAAAGATACCTTTGTCCAATTTTTAAACCGGAAAAAGGCTTTGCTTGGTTTAGACGAGTTGAACTGGCAAGATGTTGATGCACCATTAGATTTCGAAGACACAAAACCAACGACCTTCACTTACGATGAGGCGGCAGATTTTGTGGTGGAAAACTTTAGAACCTTTGGGGACAAGCTAGCGGACTTTGCCCAATCAGCTATAGACAAGCGGTGGATTGAAGCAGAAGACCGTCCCGGCAAGCGTCCAGGTGGTTACTGTACAGAAACCATCAACGAAGATGAAACCCGTATCTTTATGACCTTTACAGGCTCTAGAAACGATACGTCAACCTTGGCCCACGAATTGGGTCACGCCTTCCACTCTGACGTGTTAACCAGTGAAGCACCGTCTAACCAAGCTTACGCGATGAATGTTGCGGAAACAGCGTCGACTTTCGCTGAAACAATTGTAGCTAACGCCAATTTAAAACAAGCCAAAAGTAAGTCTGAGCGCCTACAATTATTGAACGCGAAAATGGAAAATGCTATCGCAATGTTCATGAATATCCGGTCTCGTTTCTTATTTGAAACAGCCTTTTACACTGAGCGTCAAGACGGTTTTGTATCAGAAAGTCGCTTGAATGAATTGATGACCCAAGCCCAAGAAGAAGCCTTTGGTGGTGCCATTAATGACTTACACCCACATTTCTGGGCCAGCAAATTACACTTCTTCATCGATGATGTGCCATTCTACAACTTCCCATACACATTCGGTTACATGTTTAGTTTAGGGATCTATGCCGAATACTTGAAAGCACCAGAAGGGTTTGAAGAGCGTTACATCGCCCTATTGAAAGATACAGGACGGATGACCACTGAAGAATTGGCTATGAAACATTTAGGCGCTGACCTAACTAAGCCAGATTTCTGGCAAGCTGCCATCGATTTGGCGGCAGCAGACGTGAAAGAATTCTTAGCTGAGTCCGAAGATTTAGTCTAAGTGAGTATATAAACAAGTTGCTAAAGCAGGTAGGGATATATTTCCTTTACCTGCTTTTTACAATATGCACAAACTTTGCGTGCTATAATTGACCAAATAAGGAGTATGTGATTTTTATGACTAAATCAACCATTTTTGACGAAATCAAACAAGAGATTATTGCCGATCCTTATAACAAGGACTATACCGACCGTGGGATTAAT
>NZ_JBOEQF010000133.1:0-5898 GCF_050689315.1 Aerococcus sp. L_32 | reverse complement strand
TGGATGATCGCCCACCCTGATCAAGTAGCGGCCGCTGACCAATATGTAGAGAATTTAGACAACCGTTCTTTCGCTGAAAAACGGATTGCAGCTATTCAATATTTGCAGGCGACCCATCTAGAAATTACGGATTTAAAGGTCAACTTTAAAGAAAACGCCAATACCTTACTGGCTTTTGCTTATGCTAAGGTCAATGCCCAGCTACAGACGCCTTTAAAGATGGTGCCGGTCAAACGGATTGGGGACAACCATCGTTTAAATGCCTTAAATGAAGGCCAATTAGACCAAGACACTAGCCTTTATACGTCTGGGTCAGCCATACGTCACTACCTCTTTTCCAAAGATTTAAAAGGTCTTAAAGAGTCAAATGAATTGGAGAAGATGGTGCCTAGTGATATGGCTGAGGCTTTATGTAAGGCAGTTGAGGCGGACCTTCTGGTGTCGTGGACGGATTTATTTCCCTATCTGCGCTATCGTTTGTTGACGGCTTCTAACGGGGAGTTAGGGGGTATCTATCAGATGGTGGGTGGTATGGAAAATCGGATGATTGAGGCGATCAAGCAGGTGGATAATTTCTATGATTTTGTGGACCGGGTGAAGAATCGGAATTGGTCGGCAAATCGGGTGCAAAGGACGGCTTTGATGGTGGCTTTGAATATTCAAAAAGATGAGATGCAGGCAGTGCTTTCACCTAGTCATCGGCAGCCTTTGATGTTGCTTGGGGCGACTGAGAAGGGACGGGCTTATTTAAAGACGGTTAAGGCGGATTTGAGTGGGGCGGATAGTCTGTGGCAATTGGTGAGTCGTGTGGACCAGACGAGTGAAGAAAAATGGCCAATGTGGTTGAAGGTTGACCGGATGTATGAAATACTAAAACCACAAATTGATACACAAAATTTCAATCATCCGCCAATATTTATGAAATAAAAAAAGGAAAGGGAGCAGAGGAAAAATAGTTTACTTTTTGATGGAGACCTAGTAGTATGGGAAAGTACGTTTCATCCTGTAAATATGGCAGTCAAAAAGTGATAATGAGTTTAATTTAATGACCTTGTCAAGGAAAAAACATTGACAAATAAGTTTAAACTTAGTATAATTTTTCTTGTTGCTTATTAGGTGGTCAATAATGAAATGGTCTATTCAAGAGTTGCGTCAAATCGCATCCCAACCAATGATGATTCAAGAATCAGTCGATATGAAAGAGCAAATGAAGGCAGTAATACCTGAGTTGATCGACATGTCACCTGTTTCAGTTGATGGTATGGTTCTCTATGAAGAACATACAGTATTGACACAATTACGATTAGCACTAAAAATGACGATGCCATCTACACGGTCTTTAGAGCCGGTAGTGCTGGATCTACAATTACCAGTTTCCGAACGTTTTCTTGAAGACGGTTGGGAGACAGATATTGTTGATGAAGAACACGTTGTTCAGTTATCTATGGATAGCTACACGTTAGATTTGCGAGAATCTATTCGTGACAACATTCTTCTAAATCTACCAATTCAGATTTTGACTGAAGAGGAAGAGGCTGACGATGCGTTTCCTGAAGGGAATGACTGGCGAGTTGTAAGCCAAACAGAGTTTGAAGCTGAACGTGATGAAGAGGAAGTTATTAATCCTGAATTCGCTAAACTTCAAGATTTGTTTAAAGATTCAGAATCGTCGGATGAAGCATAATTGATATTTAATTAGGAGGTGTAATGATGGCAGTACCAAAACGTAAAACGTCTAAACAAAGAAAAAACAAACGCCGTACACATTACAAGTTAGAAGTACCTGGAATGAACGCATGCCCTAACTGTGGTGAATTACGTAAATCTCACCATGTATGTGCAAACTGCGGTTTCTACGATGGTAAAGATGTAATGACTGACGCAGCAGCTGAATAATTTTATTTAGCGCAAGATTCATTGAGGATTACTGCATAGTTGATATGTGGGAAACTAAAATGTTTACTTTGATTATATATAATTAAAAGGGCATTAACCGCTTTTGGTTAGTGCCTTTTTTGTTTTCCTTTTTTAAAGGGAAAATCAATCTAGACATTTTTAGCTATCTTAGCTAGTATTAATGGATGACATACTTATGGCTGATATAGAAAATAAAGGAAAGGTTGACGATTATGGCTTTCAAATGGAGCGAAATACTGTTTTATCTACTACCCATCGTGAGCTTATTACTTGTAGGCACAGTAGGAAAACCTTACCTCTACTTTAACAAGCGGATTAAATTTGCACCGATTGATGTTGTTTTTCCTATTCTTTTGGTTTGCCTCCACTTTATCTCCAAGGATTTATTGTTCTTTTCAATTATTCCCCACTTAGTGGTTGTGATTTCCTTGTTGGCGATTGGTATTCTGGTTTGGCGATTTGTGAAAAACGAAGAAGTTATTGTTAAAAAATTCTACCGAATGCTTGTAAATATTGCTTTCTCCATTACTTTCATTCTTTATGTGCTGGTAACCGTCTGCCGAATTATTCAAGTAGTGACAATGTAAACATTAGCTAGTCATCAATCTCTATTATGTAGAAACTTAAAATTCTTAAAAATATACAAAAAAGAAGTTTTGAACTTGTTAAAAACAGGTTCGAAGCTTCTTTTTTTTTTAAAAAAAACCCGTAACTACGCCTTTTTCACAAAAATTACAAAATTTTGGGGAAATGTGGTGAAAAGTGGGGAGATATGGTAGACTTAAACCAATAAAGGCTAAGGTTAGGCACATAGGGTGATAAATGATGTTGATGGGAGAATTCCAACATAATATTGACGCCAAAGGGCGAATCATCATTCCAGCTAAATTACGTGAGGACTTAGGCGCTAAGTTTGTGATTACGCGTGGTTTGGATGGGTGTGTTTTTGGCTATCCTTTAGAAAATTGGGAGAAAATTCAAGAGAAATTGAAACAATTACCGCTAGCTAAGAAAGAAGCACGTGCTTTTACACGATTTTTCTATTCTGCAGCGGCTGAAGCTGAAATTGATAAACAGGGTCGTATTAATATCCCATCAACCCTAGTAGACTATGCCAATCTTGAAAAAGAATGTTTGGTCTTAGGTGTTTCTGACCGTATTGAAATTTGGTCGAAAACAAAATGGGAAAGTGTTTCTTCTGAAATTGAAGAAAGCTTTGAAGAAATTGCGGAAGACATGTTAGATTTTGGCCTTTAATTAGAAAATTAAATTAGAAAATTAAATGTAACAAATTTTGAAGAGATAAAGAATTATAGAAGAAGAGGATGGCAGAAGAATGGCAGATGAATTCCATCATATCTCAGTGTTGTTAAACGAATCAGTAGACGGATTGGCAATCAAACCCAACGGTATTTATGTTGATTGTACTTTGGGTGGTGCTGGACATAGTTCTAAAATCGCAGCAGCCCTATCTGACGAAGGTCGTTTAATCGCCTTTGATCAGGATTTAGTGGCCATTGGCAATGCCGAGAAAGTATTGGCAGCGGAAATTGAAAGTGGCAAAGTAACCCTTGTCCACAATAATTTCAGACATATCCAGTCAGAACTTGAAAAAATGGGTATTAGTGGTGTTGATGGTATCTTGTATGACCTTGGCGTGAGCTCACCGCAATTAGATGAGATTGAACGCGGATTTTCATACCACCAAGATGCACCATTAGACATGCGTATGGACCAAACCCAAGCATTAACAGCAGAAACCATCATTAATGAGTGGGATTTCAATGATCTTGTACGTATTTTTTACCGCTACGGAGAAGAAAAATTCTCTAAACAAATTGCCCGTAAAATTGAGCAAAGAAGAGCGGATCATCGTATTACGCGTACAGAGGAATTAGTGGAAATTATTAAGGAAGCGATTCCGGCACCAGCACGTCGTAAGGGTGGACATCCGGCTAAACGGATTTTCCAAGCAGTGCGTATTGCAGTCAATGATGAGTTAGGTGCGATTGAAGATTCATTAGAACAAGCCTTGGATCTATTAAATATTGGTGGGCGAGTATCTACAATTTCCTTCCAATCATTAGAAGACCGCATTGTGAAACAAATGTTCAAGGACGCATCAACAGGCGAGGAATTACCGGCGAATTTACCGGTGATTAATGCGGATATTGAAGCCCCATTTAAATTGGTTAATAGAAAACCAATTTACGCCAGTGAAGAAGAATTGGCGCATAACTCACGCGCACAAAGTGCCAAGTTGCGCATAATCGAACGCATTAAATAGACATTTAAACAACTTTAGACCAACAAGCAAAAGGAAGCCAACCAATAGAAGGGAGCAGTATTTATGGCAATATTTCTACTACAAGACCAAGTAAATATTAAAATGAATGCTATGCCGGCCGAAAGAGCCATTCCAAATATTCCGGCTTACCCAGAAGAAAGTCAACATGCACAACCAAAGCGGAATATGACTACTCTTCCGGCGAGTATACCGGCCAGTAAAAGTAGACCAAAAGTAAAATTCTCACTGATGCAAAAAATGTTGATGACAGTAGCCTTTCTATTTATGATTTCAGGACTATTAGGGGTTACCATTATGCGTGCTAACGTGAATGCAGCATCACAGCAGTTACAAGAAGTACAACAAAATGCAGAAAATTTAGGTGTTCAAAAAGAGAACTTAACCCAAGAAGTCCACGAATTATCTAACTATTCACGAGTGGTAGAAATCGCTGAAGAACAAGGGTTGAATATGAATGAAGAAAATATAAGGAATGTGGAATAATGAAAGACAGTAAAAAACTCAAAAAGAATCGCAAAAAAACAATTAGAGCGATGATGGGCTTGGCAGGTTTTTTACTACTCATATTTGGCATTCGTTTAACACAAATAATGGTTTTTGGAACTGTGAACGGTCAAGATTTATCGGAGCAGGCCCAAAACCTCTATGATAGAAGTAGCATATTGTCAGCACAACGTGGAACCATCTATGATGTAGGTGGAAATCCATTGGCAATGGATGCTACTTCTTATTCATTGTACGCTGTTTTAACGGATGAATGGTCTGAACCAGAGGACCCGCAATATGTAGTGGATAAGAAAAATACTGCTCAAGTCTTGTCGCAATATATCGACCTGACGGCTGATGAAATCTTAGAACGACTAAACACTCAAGATGCTTCTCAAGTAGAGTTTGGTACGGCAGGGCAAGACCTGACATACGCTGAGATGAAGGCTATTGACGATCAAAATCTACCAGGTATTATGTTTAATGAAACGCCAACTAGAATGTATCCAAACGGCGTCTTTGCCTCTCATTTAATTGGGTATGCTGAGTATATGGAAGCTGGCACTGCTATCGATAGTCGTTTAACCGGCCAAATGGGCTTGGAACTGTCTATGGATGGCATCCTAAAAGGTACCAATGGTCGTAAATCTTACCAATCAAGTTCGACCAATGTTGAGTTAAGTGGAACAGGTCAAGTGGAGGAAGAAACTACCGATGGGTCTGACGTATATTTAACCTTAGATTCACGACTACAAACTTATTTAGAAACCTTGATGACAGAGGTTTACGAAAAATATGAACCAACGTCAATGACAGTTATGCTAGTTGAACCAGAAACTGGAGAAATTGTTGCAGCATCACAAAGACCAACCTTCAACCTAGAAACAAAAGAAGGTATCGACGATATGTGGCAAAACTTACTAGTTGAAAAAGCTTATGAACCAGGATCTACGATTAAAGTATTGACGGTAGCAGCAGCCATTGAAGAAGGAGTATTTGACCCAGATTCATTCTACGATTCAAGTCCCGTAACTATGGGCGATTCAACGATTGCCGATTATAACGGAATTGGTTGGGGTGTGATTACCGAACTAGAGGGGTTATCACAATCATCAAATACCCTGATGATCCATTTAGTAAAAGAGATGGGTTATGACGTTTGGGAATCTTATATCCGTGAGTTCGGT
>NZ_JBOEQF010000132.1:0-5993 GCF_050689315.1 Aerococcus sp. L_32 | reverse complement strand
TGAAAGTGGTATTGAAGAGATTTTAATTATTACCGGACGTAACAAACGTTCAGTAGAAGACCATTTTGATGCAAACTTTGATTTAGAAGACAACTTGAAACAAAAACACAAAGATAAGTTGTTGAAGATGGTTGAAGACACGTCATTATTGAATATTCAATTCAAACGTCAGCACTATCCAAAAGGGTTAGGGGACGCTATTTTCCAAGCGAAATCATTTGTTGGTGATGAACCCTTCCTATTACTATTAGGAGACGACATCGTGGTGAATGCGCCAGGTGAAAAACCATTATCAAAACAAATGATGGATTGCTACCAAACTAATTTAGCGGATGATGCCTTATTAATTGCTGGGGCTAGTGTACCAGCCAAAGAAACTTCTTCTTACGGGATTATGACGACTTCTGGTAACGGTGAAGCGGGTATCTACAATATCGATAAATTTGAAGAAAAACCACAAAATGAAACCGAAGAAAAATTAGCGGCGATTGGTCGTTACATTTTACCACCAGAGATTTTCGATGCCATTGAAGCCATTCCAGAAAATTCTTTCTCAGGTGAAATAGAACTAACAGATGCCATCAACCACTTAGCTAAAGGCGACAAGTTAAAAGCCTATGACTATCAAGGTGAATGGTATGAAGTTGGGGAACCATTAGGTTTACTAAAAGCCAGCATTCAATTCGCCTTACGTCACGAAGAAACAGCAGACGGTTTCCGTGAATACTTGAAAAACGACATTATCCCAACATTGAAATAACCGAACTTAAAAAGCAGTAGCGCGACTTCAATCGCGCTACTGCTTTTTTCAATATTTTAATAGTTATCATCGTCTGGTGATAAGCCAGCGGCTAATATCTTCAATAGTTGCCCGTTTTCCGCATTTTCATGCCAGCCTCTAAAGTAGTCAGACCCGGGTCCATAAGCATAGACATTGACGTCTTCACCCGTATGGTTACCTGTTGTCCAGCCCGTATTAGAACGGCGGTCTACAATGTCTCGAATGGCTTGGGTCAAGCGGCTGACTTTTTCTTCGTAAGTATAGACATAAGTATGGTAGATAGACCGTAACTGGTTTTTCTCAGTAGAAGATAATTCAAATTGGATGTTACGACGAATTACTTCAACCCAGTCATTGGTTTCTTGGGTTAACTCAGCAATGTGTTGAGGAGTTGCTTTGACTTTTCGAATATAGTCAGGCAACCAGGAATCGATATTATTAGTCCCCATAGACATCCCAC
Source organism: Aerococcus sp. L_32 (assembly GCF_050689315.1). Taxonomy (NCBI): domain Bacteria; kingdom Bacillati; phylum Bacillota; class Bacilli; order Lactobacillales; family Aerococcaceae; genus Aerococcus; species Aerococcus sp. L_32. The sequence goes on along the minus strand of NZ_JBOEQF010000132.1, from coordinate 4,752 downwards.
CGGTTGCATGGTCAGACGTTGCAATGACAAGGGTATCTCCGTCTTGCTTGGCGAAATCAATGGCCACTTGAAAGGCGCCGGCGAAATCATCAATTTCACTCATGATCCCAACCACATCTTTATGGTGGGCAGCCCAGTCAATTTGACTCCCTTCAACCATTAGGAAGAAACCTTCATCACCAGTATCCAATCGGCGGATGGCAGAATGGACCATTTCACCAAGACTAGGGGTCACATTTGACCAACGATCAATAGCCATTGGAACCCCAAATTCGGAGAATAAACCAAGAACTTGTGGGTTGTGAGAATTGAAGAGTTCATGTTTGGTATGGACGATATCATAGCCAAGATTTTCAAATTCTTGGGCTAAATTTCGGTCTGGGCGGATAAAATGGTCACGCCCCCCGCCAAGCATGACATCAATTTTTTGCTTACCTTCAATGGTATCGTCTAGGTATTGGTCAGCAATATCAAAATAATCTAAGCGACTTTCTACATGGGCCGCAAAACCTGCAGGCGTTGCGTGGCTGATTTCAGCGGTCACGACAATCCCTGTCTTTTTATTGTTCAATTTGGCAATCTCTAAGGCAGAGTCTACCCGGCTCAATTGTTTGTCTAGGCCAATGACACCATTCATGGTTTTGACACCAGTAGCCATGGCTGTTGAAGAGGCGGCAGAATCGGTAATTGTCGCCCAAGGGTCAAAGGAATAAGTGGATTGTTGGCCAACCAAATACTTGTTAAAGATACTTGGGTTTCTAAAGTGACCAACGTCTTGATGAAGGTATTCCCGGTAGGCTGAGGCGAGTGAAACGCTCATCCCGTCGGACACCATGAAAATAATGTTCTTCGGTTGGTGGGGAAATTGCTCATTACTAGCTACCATAATTTATGCTGCTTCCTTTCAGTAATCACTTGTCAAATTGAGGGTATTTTTTCAAATCAATACCATCTTTTCTATCCTATAATCCTATTATAAGTTAAAATAGAAAGGAATGCTAAAGAAAGAGGGATACGACATGTTACGGATTGATGCCGCAGTTTTACATATCTTTGATACCAACACCAACGAAGCGGTCTTATCACAGACACTTTTAGACCATAAAGAGCAATATATGATTGAATATATTGACAAAATGATGACCAAAATCATGTACACGGCACAGCAAAAAGTAGGCAAGCTACCCGACAGAAGTCCAGCTAAGGAAATTTTAGTGGGCATGAATCAAGCAGAAAACTTCCTACATGGCACACAAAAACTGAGCAACCGATTTTTCAATTTCACTAAATTAAACCCGGATATCAAACCAGCGGATTTACTGTGGACAGGATTCTGGCTAGACGAAGCTTATTTTATCGGCATGTTCAAGTTAAACCACAACGAATCTTACACCCACTATGTAGAGTATGACCAGGACAACTTGAAGAATGACCTGATTATCAACCGGGCCATTCTACCTAGTCCAACCCAAGCTATCGACGAAGGATTCTTATACTGCATCGATACAGAAGAGTACTTCTTGATTGAGAAGAAACACCTGATTGAAGAATACGGGGAGCGAATTAACTATTTAAGTGAAATCTTCTTGGATATCCAAACCAACCCAAGTATGAAAGAATCAGTGAATATTATCAAAAAGGCCATCGCTAAAACCGCCAAGAAGTTTGGGGAAGATGACTATCAAGACCTGGCCGAGGTAAAACAAATTCTGCATGACACTATTCATGAAACACAAGCGATTGATAACCAAGCCATTGCTGAAGTTATGTACGGGGACAATTTCTCTCGTAAGCAAGCCTACTTTGAAGAAACCAAAGAACAAGGTCTAGCTGATGAAACACCTTATATGCCGGAACTTTTGGGGAACAACATGCAACGCCAAAAATTCAAGTTTGAAAACGGGATTGAATTATCCATTCCCTTAGACTTGTTTAATGACCCAGAAGTGGTTGAAATCAAAAATAACCCGGATGGAACACTGTCAGTCGAAATCAAAAATATCGAAAAAATCAAAAACATGTTCTAGATCATCATGGTCTATATGACGAATCACAATAGAAAGGGTCTACCCATATGTGGCAAAAATTTAAAAACTTAGGTTGGCGTGCCGCCCTAATCGTCTTCTTCGTGGTTTATATGATCACGATTTTAACAGTACCAAACCCAGAACAATTCCAAACGCCGTTCCGCTTCATCTTCGCGGCCATCATCATCGTTGGCTTTGTAATGGAATTAGAAAAGAAACGAAAAAAATAGAGAGCTGTAACCAAAGTCGTTGAGACCCAACATGCTGGACAAAAAGCCGAAAAATTACTTCTGAGTAATTGGCGTATTTTGGGAAGCATCGGAAGCGTTTGACTTTTTGAACCCGATATTAAGACTATATGCATGATAAGAGGTCGCGAATTGTTTTTCGCGACCTTTTTACTTAGTTTTTCGTATGTGTCTTAATATAAGGCATGACTTCATCGGCGAATTTTTCCAACTGGGCATTTACCCGATCCGGTTGATTGCCGTTATCCACTTCTAAGGTTAACCGCTGGAAGTTAAAGGTTTCGGACTGGTACAAAATCTTATCTCGTAGTAACCGCTTGTCCCCAATCAACATTTTTTTGCTTGCCTAAATTGAAGGACGAAGGTCTATGTGTACTGTATATTCTGAATGATTTGAATCAAACTGCAATCAAGAGTAAAATAGGAAAGAATAATGATAGCGAAAACAAAGCAAGAGGAGAGGGTTTTTAAATGAAATATAATGACACTTGGGATTTAGACGCCATGTATCAAGGCGGAGTGACAGGGAATGCCTTTCAAGAGGCACTAGAAACCCTAGTCCAAAAACGAGATGCCTTAATCAAAGACATGCAAGCATTTGATATCAATACAACAGGCGCACCAGCAACTTTTGCGGATATTATTGATCAAGCTGACCAATACCTAAACCACTTCACTACTTTAATTACCTACGCCCAAATGGCATCTGACGCAGACATGCGTGACGAGGCCGCTTCGGCAGCGATTAATAAGGTGGCGACTTTAAACCAAGCTTATGAGATTGCCCGCAAAGGGTTAGACAAACAATTGGCGACCCTAAGCGATGCCGCATTTCAGGACTTTTTAGCGGAACCGCGCTTGGCTGAAATTGCCTTCACCCTTGAGGAAGACCGCCGCGATGCGAAACGTTTGTTAGATGATCAAGCGGAAGCTCTTTTATCTGAATTACAAATCGACGGTTTATCTGGTTGGTCAAATACCTATTCTACGACGGCTTCAGTGATGACGATTTCGGTCGATTTAGACGACGGCCACCACGATTATTCAGTGGGACAGGCCATGAACAACATGTACGCTGACCCAAATCCGGACAACCGGGCGAAAATCTTTGCTGCTTGGGAAGAGACTTTTGCTCAATACGGTCCAGTCTTCGCTGATGTCTTAAACCACTTAGCTGGCTACCGGTTAACAACTCAAAAAGCGCATGGATACAATGATTTCATGGAGGAGCCCCTAGAATATAACCGTATCAAAGCGGAAACTGTGGAAGCTATGTGGCAAGCCGTTGCAGCCAATAAAGATACCTTTGTCCAATTTTTAAACCGGAAAAAGGCTTTGCTTGGTTTAGACGAGTTGAACTGGCAAGATGTTGATGCGCCATTAGATTTCGAGGACACTAAACCAACGACCTTCACTTACGATGAGGCGGCAGACTTTGTGGTGGAAAACTTCAGAACCTTTGGGGACAAGCTAGCGGATTTCGCCCAATCAGCTATAGACAAGCGGTGGATTGAAGCAGAAGACCGTCCCGGTAAGCGTCCAGGTGGTTACTGTACTGAAACCATCAACCAAGATGAGACCCGTATCTTTATGACCTTTACAGGCTCTAGAAACGATACGTCAACCTTGGCCCACGAATTGGGTCACGCCTTCCATTCTGATGTGTTAACTAGTGAAGCACCTTCTAACCAAGCTTATGCTATGAATGTGGCAGAAACAGCGTCGACATTCGCTGAAACAATTGTGGCCAACGCCAATTTAAAACAGGCCAAAAGTAAGTCTGAGCGCCTACAATTATTGAACGCGAAAATGGAAAATGCCATTGCTATGTTTATGAACATCCGGTCTCGTTTCTTATTTGAAACAGCCTTTTATACTGAGCGCCAAGACGGTTTTGTATCAGAAAGTCGCTTGAATGAATTGATGACCCAAGCCCAAAAAGAAGCTTTTGGTGGGGCCATTAATGACCTACACCCACATTTCTGGGCCAGTAAGTTGCACTTCTTCATCGATGACGTGCCATTCTATAACTTCCCATATACATTCGGCTACATGTTTAGCTTAGGAATCTATGCGGAATACTTGAAAGCACCGGAAGGATTTGAAGAGCGTTACATCGCCCTATTGAAAGATACAGGACGGATGACCACTGAAGAATTGGCCATGAAACATTTAGGCGCTGACCTAACTAAGCCAGATTTCTGGCAAGCTGCCATCGATTTAGCGGCAGCAGACGTGAAAGAATTCTTAGCTGAATCGGAAGATTTAGTTTAATGGAATATATAAACAAGTTGCTAAAGCAGGTAGGGATATATTTCCTTTACCTGCTTTTTACAATATGCACAAACTTTGCGTGTTATAATTGACCTAATAAGGAGTATGTGATTTTTATGACTAAATCAACCATTTTTGACGAAATCAAACAAGAGATTATTGCCGATCCTTATAACAAGGACTATACCGACCGTGGGATTAAA
>NZ_JBOEQF010000131.1:0-6011 GCF_050689315.1 Aerococcus sp. L_32 | reverse complement strand
TGGCATGGTCCGGGCTATACCATAAGACGCTATAGTCGAATATGGCCCCATTAGATAGGAAAAACTGGTTAATCAATTCTAAGCCATATGTTTCGGGCGAACACTCCAGGTAGCTAGCAACTTCAACGCCCATTTGCTTCACCTGGAAGAAGGCGTTTGAAAAGCTCGGCGTCAGGTCTAAGTTATCTTCTAAGTAGGTGAAAATAGACCCTCTAGCAATCTGCTCGTTCATATAACGGACGTATTTCTTTCTAAAGTAAGACTTTTCATAGGAATGAATCTCCCCTTTAATATATCGGGTCCGTTCTACCATATAAATATCTTCATCTGGGTCACATTCAAGATATTCTTGAATAGTAGCATTCGGTTTAATGATTTCAACCTTAACCACCCGACTCACAATGGTCGCACCGACTAGGGTTCGACTCAGCCCTTCAGGACGGTTTAAGTTGATTTTTCCAGGAATATGGACATCTCGTACAAATATCCCCGACCCTTGGACCTGATAAATTTGCCCCTTGGCTTCTAGAATATCTAGAGCCTTGACGATGGTTGACTTGCTAGCATTGAAATCAATGGCCATCTCATCAATCACTGGTAATTTATCGTGTCGTTTCATCTTATTGTCTACAATGTAGTTGGTGATTTCCTGTGCTATTTTTTTATATTTAACCATGAAACCACCTCCCAATTATTAAGTTAAATCACTACCGTTATTCGCAATCACCCCTTGGTACCAGAAAAATGAATCTTTTCGGTAACGGGTTAAAGTCCCTACTTGTTCATCATCACGGTCTACATAGATGAAGCCGTAACGTTTACGAATCCCTTCGTGGGTTGAAATCAAGTCAATGGCTGACCAAGGATTGTAACCTAGCATCTCTACCCCATCTCCAACAGCTAATTTCATTTGCTCAATGTGGGTACGTAGGTAGTTGATTCGGTAGTCATCGTGAATCTTGCCATCTGCTGTCAGCTCATCATAAGCACCCAGGCCATTTTCCGTAATTAAAATCGGTAAATGGTAGCGTGAGTAAATCTCACGAAGGGTTGCTCTAAAGCCGATTGGATCAATTTCCCAGCCAAATTCAGTTTTTGGTAAGAATTCGTTATCTACCCCAAGGAACATATCTTCTAAACCAGAATTTTCTTGTTGGCTCTTGAATTCAACTTTTCCAGATTCTGGTGCTTCATAAGCTTTCACTGTTAAAGTATTGTAGTAGTTAATCCCTAAGAAGTCCGGTTTCGCATTTGCTAAGGACTCAAAGTCGCCGTCTACTATATCTGGCAAGGCATCTTGGCTTTCTAACCAGGTCCAAACTAAGTTGTTGTACTTACCGTAAACCGCCATATCAAGGTATAACCAGTTTCTGATGGCATTGGCATTTTGCGCTGCAAGAGTATCTTCAGGGTTCATGCTGGCTGCATAAGCAATGGCAATATTTGGTGCTGGCGCAATTTTCGCTTCTGGTAACTGTTGGTGACAAATTTCCATAGCTTTGGCTTGAGCCACTAACATATGGTGGTTTTGTTGGTAAATTTCTTTGGTCACATTCTCAGTACCTTCAGGAACACGTAAGGTCCCAATCACATTACCAACTAGTGTTAACATATTTTGTTCGTTAATTGTTAACCAGTATTTCACTCGGTCACCATAATTATCGAATAATAGTTTGGCATAGTCGACAAACCATTCAACTGAATCACGGTTACCCCATGATCCGCGTGCATCTAAGGCAGCTGGCATATCAAAATGGAACATGGTGATAATCGGTTCAATGTCGTATTTTAAACATTCATCGATTAAGTCTGAATAGAAGTCTAAGCCTTCTTGGTTTGCTTTTCCTGTACCTTCAGGAATCACCCGTGACCATGAGATGGAGAATCGGTATGACTTAAAGCCCATCTCAGCCATCAAAGCGATATCTTCTTTAAATTTATGGTAGTGGTCCACTGATACCGTTAAATCAGCTGTCCCTTCAGGCAATTCTTTCGTATCTTGACTAGAAGGGCCTTTCCCGTTCGTTAAACTCGCACCCTCAACTTGGTAAGCTGACGTTGATGCACCCCAGAAAAAATCTTTAGGAAATTCAATACTTCTCTTACTCATTCAACCATCTCCACCTCTCTATTTTGATGACACCGCTTTCATTGTTTCTAAAAAAATATCCCCTCAAAAACCTGGTCTACACCAACAAACGAATTGTCATCTCTGAAAACAATTATAAGGGTACAAAATCATTCAGTCAATAGAAATCGCTTACAATTTTAAAATATTTTCAATATCCAATTGCAAAAAAGACCTGTAGTCTTATGCCACAAGCCTTTTGCCTATAAAAATTTTATCCATTTCTCTGATTATTTAATCCGACAACCCACTATAGTCATGATTCAAAATGCCTTTATATTCGAAAGCGTCATCCTGGTAATCAAAAATCAAAGCTGAACAATTGGTAAAGCCTAAATTCTTTGAAATTGACCCTTCATAATTGGCAGCATCTCTAAAGAATTGCGCAATAGCACCTCCGTGACTAACAATTAAAACCGTTTGGTCAGGATGCTTGTCCGCAATCTCTTTAACTGCTTGACTAATCCGCGCTCTAAAGTCCACTTCCCTTTCACCACCATATCCGGCAAAAAAGTCCCCATATGGTAAAGGTGGGTTCAAGGTTCAGACTCTGCTTCAAAGGACCCAAAATCCCATTCCTTCATGCCCTTCAATCGTTGGTAATCTTTATCTTGTCCGTAAATAATTTCCAAGGTATCACTAGCACGCTCTGAAGTTGACGAATAAGCTACATCGAAGTTGATTTCCTCCTTTTTAAAGTGGTCCCGGGCAATCTCAGCTTGGCGAATCCCCTTAGCAGTTAGTGGTGAATCCGATGCCCCTTGAATTTTATGTAGCTTGTTAAATAAGGTTTGGCCGTGGCGCATTAAATAGATTCTTGTTGTTGTCATAGTCTCTTGTCCTCCCCGTTCAAAATATCGTATGCCATGATGATAATAGATTAGGAATACGTTTACAATTATTTTGCCAAAAAGATCACTGCAGAATTTGCAAGAAATGTTGATAAACAATGCTATTTGGTTACAAATTTGTTAGAATATACTTAGAGCTATGACTATAGGAGGGTAAATGATGAGCTTTAAACCAATAAGTGAAACTGTTGATTTTGATGTGATTAAGTCACATGCAAAGTTAACTGATGAAGAGAATGCAATTAAAGAAGCGCGCGATAAAGAACTACGCGCAATTATGTCTGGTGAGGACGACCGTTTCTTATTAATTATCGGCCCATGTTCCGCTGATAACGAGGAAGCAGTAGTTGAATATGCACACCGTTTAGCCAAGTTACAAGAAGAACTGAAAGATAAAGTCTTTATTGTACAACGTGTTTATACCAACAAACCACGTACAAACGGTGATGGTTATAAGGGGATGTTACACCAACAGGATCCAACTGGTGAAACAAGCCTAATCCGTGGTATGAAAGCTGTTCGTAACATGCACCGTCGTGTCATTACTGAAACAGGTATGACAACGGCAGACGAAATGTTATACCCAGATAACTTACAATTTGTAGAAGACTTAGTATCTTATCATGCTGTAGGTGCCCGTTCTGTTGAAAACCAACAACACCGTTTCGTTGCTTCTGGTTTAGACTGCCCTGTTGGTTTAAAAAACCCGACATCAGGTAATCTGACTGTGACCTTTAACGCCTTACATGCGGCGCAAAAACCACAAGAGTTAATGTATTCAGGTCAAGAAGTCTTAACAAGTGGTAACCCTTATGCCCACGTTATCCTACGTGGTGGTACCCTTGAAAACAAAGAAGTAGTGCCAAACTACCACTATGAAGACCTAAACAAAACTATCAGCAACTATAAAAAAGAAGACTATCGTAACCCATTTGTTGTGATCGATACAAACCATGACAACTCTGGTAAAAACTACTTGGATCAAATCCGAATCGTTCAAGAAGTCTTACAAAACCGTCAATGGAACGAAGACATTAAAGCTTACGTTCGCGGTTTCATGATCGAATCATACTTACAAGATGGCCGTCAAGAACCAGGTGGCGACGTATTTGGTCAATCAATCACTGACCCATGCTTAGGCTGGGAAAAATCAGAACAATTGGTTCGCTACATCGCCGAAAATGTTTAAACTCATATAATAACAAACAAAAAACGAGCTCATGAATTTTTTAATTCAAGTAGCTCGTTTTTTTGATTAAATTCGTAAACTGATGAATACTTCTATATAACTGAGATAAGGTTAGATATTATTCAACTGGTGCAAAACCATAGTCATCCCAAGCGGGTACTTGACCACCGTGATATACCTCGTCAATTAAGCTTGCTGTTTCCTCTGTTTGATAAATTTCTACAATTTGTTTAAATGTTTCATTATCAGCTTCATCTGTTCTAGCTGCAATTACATTAATATATTGTTGGGCTGATTCAGAATTTGGCTCTAAGAATAAGGCATCCTCTTGAGGATAATAACCCGCATCTACCGCGTAACCCCCATTAATCACTGAGAAGTCGACATCGTTTATTGAACGGGCAGTTTGCGCTGCATCCACTTCTTGAATATCTAAATTATAAGGATTTTCCGTAATATCATCAACAGTTGGTGTAAATGACGCAGATGCTTCTTCATCAAGCGTAATAAAACCAGCCTCTTGTAGTAAGTTTAAGGCACGACCACCATTCGTTACATCATTTGGTATTGCAACTGATTGCCCTTCACCAATTTCTTCGATTGATTCATGTTTCTCTGAATAAATCCCTAAAGGTGTGATAATGGTGTTACCGATTGGTGTAAAATCATTACCCGACGCTTCCTCATAGTTATTCATGAAGATGATTGTTTGGAAAGAGTTTAAGTCAACTGACCCATCCGCTAAGGCATCATTTGGTGTATTGTAATCATTAAATTTTACCAACTCAATATCGATGTCATATTCTTCTTTCGCACGTTCAGCCACGTTATCCCAAACGGTTGTGTCATCTCCAACCACCCCGATTTGTACCGTGTTATCTTCTGTACTACCACATGCAGCCAACAATAATGACGATCCTAAAGTAAACCCAACTAATTTAACCAATTTTTTCATAATTATTTCCCCTTTTCATTTTCTAGTCTTTTCAATAAAAAAGCCCTTAGTCCAAACAGCTAAACTAGCTATCTCGACTAAGGACGCATTTCACGTGGTACCACCTTACTTCAGAAAGATATTCTTTCCCTCACTCCTACGCCATACCAAAAACTACAGGATAGGATTAGCGGATAACGGCGCCACACGAGCTCATCTTATGACGAATTGTCACTCGAATCACTTCAACCTCAAGGACCATTTTCAATACTTACCAATAGTTTCTTTCACCAAATGAAACCTCTCTAAGATTGATGCCTATTTACTTATCCCGTCTTCGGTAATGTCTATTTAAATATTATCTAAATCAGCTAAACCTGTCAACGTTAGAGAGCTTTGGTATTTATATCAATTATAATCGGTGAAACCTATCACGATAATTTTATTTTTCTAAATCGTTTCACTATGTAAATAAAAGTTTTAGCTCAATCGTAATCTTTCTAAACAAATAACTAATAGATTTTTGCCTATCATCTCATTTAAAAAGGAACTATCCAACGATAGTTCCCCTCAAGTATAACGAATTAAATTTTATCAAACATCTCCGCTAAATAACGGTAAGATTGTAGGCGCTTCTCTTCATCAAAAATCGGCGCATAAACTAAAATTTCATCGATACCAAGCGTTTCAATTTCATCATCGAGAATGGCTTTCACTGTTTCTTTAGACCCCTTGATAATAAATCGTTTAGCTAAGTAGTCCTCTAACAAGGCTTGAGCTCCAGCACCTAAACTGTAGTCTTTAGCCTCTTCAGGACTCATATTCGGCAAGAGTTGACCAGTTCTAATCCCCATTTGCATCAATTCAATGGGCTTAGCTAAATAATCTGCTTCCTCGTCTGTTTCGCCT
>NZ_JBOEQF010000130.1:0-6027 GCF_050689315.1 Aerococcus sp. L_32 | reverse complement strand
TTCAAACGTAACAACTGGTAAAATTTACTCTGAAGTTATTAACAAAGAACGTCGCGGGGACTACTTAGGGGCAACTGTCCAAGTAATTCCACACATTACCGACTCAATCAAAGATAAAATCTTGCGTGCCGGTGATACAACAGGCGCCGACGTCGTAATCACTGAGGTTGGTGGGACTGTTGGGGATATCGAATCAACACCATTCGTTGAAGCGTTACGTCAAATGCGTTCACAAGTTGGTGCAGATAATGTTTGTTATATCCACACAACTTTACTGCCATATATCGCAGCAGCTGGTGAGTTGAAAACAAAACCTACGCAACACTCTGTGAAAGAATTACGTGGTATGGGGATTCAACCTAATATCTTGGTTGTACGTTCAGAACACCCACTACCAGACGGTATGACTGCGAAAATCGCTCAATTCTGTGACGTTGAAGAAGACGCCGTTATCGAAAACCGTGATGTAGAAACAATCTACACACTACCATTGCGTCTACAACAAGAAGGTTTAGACGATAAAGTATGTGAAGTATTAGGTCTAGACGAAACACCAGAAGCTGATATGCGTGAATGGCGTAACCTTGAAAACCGTGTACTAAACCTATCCAAGAAAGTGAAAATCGCTTTAGTAGGTAAATACGTATCGCTTCAAGACGCTTACCTATCAGTAGCAGAATCATTACGTCACGCCGGCTATGCCCATGACGCAGAAATCGACATCGATTGGATCGACTCTGAAACCATTACTGCGGAAAACGTACAAAAGATCCTTGGCGATGCTGACGGTATCTTAGTACCAGGTGGATTTGGTAACCGTGGTATTGAAGGTAAAATCCAAGCCATCAAATATGCACGTGAAAACAATGTACCATTCCAAGGTATCTGTTTAGGTCTACAAGTGGCTTCTATTGAGTTTGCACGTAACGTCTTAGGTTATACTGATGCCAACTCTACAGAAATCAACCCAAATACTGAACACCCAGTAATCGACTTGATGACAACACAATCAGGACTAGAAAACTTAGGTGGGACACAACGTTTAGGTTTATACCCATGTGCCCTTAAAGAAGGTTCTAAAGCACGTGAATTATACAACGATGAAGCCTTAGTTGAAGAACGCCACCGTCACCGTTGGGAATTTAACAATGCTTATCGCGAAGAATTCGAAGCGGCTGGTATGGTCTTCTCTGGAACATCTCCAGATGGTAATTTAGTGGAAATCGTAGAAATTCCAGAACATCCATTCTTTGTGGCATCTCAATTCCACCCAGAATTTATTTCACGTCCAGACCGTCCACAAGCAATCTTTAATGGATTCATTGGCGCTGCCTTAGAAGCATAAGTAATAATAAGATAAAAATGCAAATTATCCGTTCTTTTTGTACGTTTCGTATAAAGGAACGGATTTTTTATTGGTAAGATAATTGATTTGCCAGTCTTTACTAGTAAATGTAAATATTTATTAAAATATATGTTGACTCTTTCTTCCTAAGTCGGTACAATAGCCAACAGAGTAAAAACAGGGGAAACTGCACTAGCGTAAGGATGCCCTGCACATAAGAGCTGTTCGCTCACAAGAATAACCATTTTATTTTGTCAGTGAACAAATTTTAAGACCAGCATCCGCTAGTATATAATCAGCAACCTTGTTTCGTTGTTGGTTATTTTTTTTGCCCATTTTTAGATAAATGAGACAAAAATGAAGAAATAACAGAAAAATATGAGAGGAAGTGCCATGTGGATCCGAAGAAACCAATTATTGCCTTAGATTTTCCTAATCAAGAAGAGGTATTTGCGTTCCTTGATCAGTTCCAAGGTCAACAATTAAATGTAAAAGTAGGTATGGAATTGTTTTATGCTGGTGGGACAGCTTTCTTAAAAGAGTTACAAGCAAAAGGCCACGATATATTCTTAGACTTGAAATTACATGATATTCCAAATACGGTTGAGCGTGCAATGGCTATTTTAGCCAGTACTGGTGTTGCAATGGTCAATGTACATGCGGCAGGTGGGAAAGAGATGATGCAAGCAGCGCTTCGTGGTTTAGAGGCAGGTTCGACAGGTAAACGCCCGATGTTAATTAGTGTCACTCAATTAACGTCCACTTCTACTGAACAAATGAACGAAGAACAAGGGATTCCAGGTGAAGTATTGGATTCAGTATTGCGCTACGCTAAATTAACGAAAGAAGCAGGACTTGATGGTGTGGTTTGTTCGCCACTTGAAGCGGCGGCTATTAAAGAGGCTTGTGGGGAAGACTTCCAAACGATTACACCGGGTATCCGCCTAGCGACTTCTGTTGCGGATGACCAAAAACGGATCATGACGCCAAGCCAAGCAGCCCAAGGTGGTTCTGACTACATCGTGGTGGGACGACCAATTACACAAGCGGATAACTCAAAAGTAACTTATGATCAAATCACAGCTGATTGGTCTGGACAATAAGGAGGGTACAAGATGACAGTAGAAAAAGCGGATTTAGTAGCACAAAAATTACTAGAAATTAAGGCAGTAAACTTTAGCCCTGAGGCACCATATACATGGGCAAGCGGACTTAAAGCCCCGATTTATACAGATAACCGACTAATCATGTCATACCCAAGTGTGCGTTCAACAGTGGAAGATGCTTTGGCTGAATTAATCAAAGAAAACTTCCCTGACGTAGATGTGATTGCAGGGACAGCAACTGCTGGTATTCCTCATGCAGCCTTTGTAAGTGAACGCTTAGATTTACCAATGATTTATGTGCGCTCTTCTGCCAAAGACCACGGTAAACAAAACGCCATTGAAGGTGCTTTAGAAGCGGGCGCAAAAGTAGTGATCATTGAAGACTTGATTTCAACAGGTGGAAGCGTCATTACAGCTGCTGACAAGATTCAAGAAGCAGGCGGAGAAGTCATTGCAGCAGTAGCTATTTTTGACTATTTATTAGCAGCTTCAAAAGATGCTTTCGAACAAGCTGGCTATCCTTTAATGACCTTGACAAACTACGTGAAGATTTTGGATTACGCAGCGAAAGATCCTAAATTATCACCACATTATGACAAGTTGATGGAATGGTACAAAGACCCTAAAGCTTGGTCTGAAAAACACGGTTAAGTTGACCTAACCTATTATACAAATAACAGCTTTACCGGATTTACAACCTTATTTTTTTTTGCCCATTTTTATTTTTATGGTGATTAAATGAGGGAATTACACCAGTTTTACCAAAAAAGGAGCACAAAAATGGAAAAAACAATCGAAAAAGATACAAGAAGAGATGCATTACAAGCGGAAGATCACAAATTAAACAAATCGCAACGTAATGCCTTGATTGCTGCTATTGTTGCATCAGGGACAGATGATTTGAACGTGATGTTCTTATCATTTTCAATGTCATCTATCATCAGCCAACTAGGGATTTCAAGTGTAGCTGCCGGCTGGATCGCGACAATTACCAACTTAGGGATGTTAGCTGGAGGTTTACTATTCGGGGTCTTAGCTGACCGTTGGGACAAAATGAAGGTTTTCTACTTAACGATTCTAACTTTCTCTATCGCAACGGCCTTAATCTTCTTCACGCCAAATATTCAATACCTATACCTATTACGCTTTATCGCGGGTATCGGGGTTGGTGGTGAGTACGGAGTAGCGATTTCCATCATGGCTGGACTTGTGCCGGCTAAACAGTTAGGGAGGATTTCATCCTTAAATGGGATTGTTGGTCAAATCGGTTCCATCAGTTCGGCACTTCTAGCAGGTTTTATCGTGCCAACACTTGGTTGGAGAGGCTTATTCCTGTTCGGTATCTTACCAATCCTAGTGGTGGTATGGGCGAAATTAACTATTAAAGAAGATGAATTAGGGATTAATACAGATGAAGTCACAGAAGACCTAGTAGATATTAATGAAAATGATAAACCTTCTATTAGCGAATTATTTAAGACACCAGGGCAAACCTATCAAACAATTATCTTAATGGTAATGACAACTGTACAAATTGCTGGTTATTTTGGCATGATGAACTGGTTACCAACTATTATGCAAGAACAAGTTGGGGTAACTGTTTCAGGTTCATCTACTTGGATGGTAACGACGATCTTGGGTATGTGCCTGGGAATGCTGACATTTGGGCAAATTTTAGATAGATTAGGGCCAAGATTGTCTTATGGTATGTATTTAATTGCATCAGCAGTTTCAGTTTACTTGTTCACTTTTGCCAACTCGGCTATGACCATCTTAATCGGTGGTGCCGTCGTTGGTTTCTTCGTAAACGGGATGTTCGCCGGCTACGGGGCAATGATTTCACGTCTTTATCCATTTAAAATCAATGCGATTGCCAACAACACGATTTTAAACGTTGGACGCGCAGTCGGTGGGTTCTCGTCAGTGATTATTGGTTTCATCTTAGATGCTTCTGGTGTGGGTATGGTCATGCTTTTCTTAGCCAGCCTTTACCTAGTCAGCTTTATCGCTATGATGAGTTTGCCACAACTAAAACAAGCCAACTATGAACAACATCAATTAAATATTCGTCATAAGGCGCTAGATAAGTAATACAATTTGGTTCAAGTTTGATAATAAAATAAGACATATTTTAGAGGGTGCAACACAAATGTTGTACCCTCTTTTTAGTATTTGGATATTCGTTGACGAAATAATTGTAATTTGGTAATTTGAGGTAGACCTATCATGTGAATTTTTTTCTCAAGAAGTGAGGGATGGAAATGAGGACTATTAAAGAGAAGGTTTTTCTAATATTGGGCTTGTTAAGTGTGGTCCTAGGGAGTGTAGGCGTCATATTACCTGTTCTACCGACAACCCCTTTCTTGTTGCTTGCTGGCTGGTTTTTCACGCGAAGTTCACCGCAATTTAAAAACTGGTTAGAATCTACTCGTTTGTATGAACGGTATGTTGGCGAATTTAAGCGACAAGGTGGTATCAGCAGGCGCAAAAAAATTCATATCCTAATGACAACTTATCTTGTGATGGGTTTATCAATGTTACTTATGCCTTTAAGAGGTGTACAAATTTTTGTAAGCGTTTGTGGTTTAGTTTTTGGTTACTGTCTACTATTTAGGGTGGAAGAGGTTTAAGGAGTTGGAGGCTAGTGATTTGGACTTTGAGCAACGGCATTCTATAAATTTGATGGGTACGACGATTGACCTAATGGTTGACCATCCAAATAGTCATTCTTTATTACTTGCTGCAGTCCAGCGTTTGTTTCAATTGGAAGCGCGTTTTTCAGCGAATGACCCATCTTCTGAATTAATGGCGGTTAATCAAATGGCTGGATTAAATGCTGTATGCGTTCATCCAGAGCTATTTCATCTCATTCAAATTGGTAAAAAAGAGAGTGTTGCATCGGGACGAAAGCTAAATATAGCTATTGGCCCTTTAGTTAACTTGTGGCGGATTGGTTTTTCGGATTATCGTAAACCTAGCCAGCAAGAGATTGATGATCGGCTGACTTTAGTAGACCCGAATGAAATTCATCTGGATGAAATAGAGAAAACAGTTTACCTTGCTAAGCCAGGTATGTCGATTGATCTAGGTGCACTTGCAAAAGGGTATGCGGCAGATCAAATTATCGCCTATTTCAAAGATCAAGGCGTAACCAGAGCATCTATTAATCTTGGTGGTAACCTTAGATTCTATGGCCATCGACCCAATTATGCAGAAAGTACACAATGGCGTATAGGTATCCAGGATCCCGACCAAACGCGTGGTTATAACAAGGCCATTGTCGATTTAAGTAACCAATCAGTTGTAACGTCTGGGGATTACGTACGCGTATTCGAACAGGATGGGCATCTTTACCACCATATTTTAGATTCTACAAATGGTAAGCCCTTTCAAGCGGATGTTCGCAGTGTCACTGTGGTAAGTGAATCTTCATTAGATGGTGAAATTTGGACTACTCGATTGTTTCCCCTATCTAAGGAATCAATTATCCATCAAGCAGAACAAATAGAACAGATTGAAGTGTTGGTTGTTGACCAACAGGGACAAGTCACCTATACATCTGGTTTAGAGGGCAAG